>CAZRSM010000228.1:0-4200 GCA_964602755.1 uncultured Planctomycetales bacterium | reverse complement strand
CTCGACGACCTGGCCGTCGATGTCGATCATCACGGCCTTCTCGACGCTCTTCCAGCGCAGCACTTCGCGCGCCGTGGCTCCTTCGCCGCCGCCCAGGATCAGCACGCGGCGCGGCTCTCCGCACGCCAGCATGGCCGGATGTACCAGCGGCTCGTGATAGAGGAACTCGTCGCCGGTGCACGATTGCCACTTGCCGTCCAGCACCAGGGCCTTGCCGTAGGCCCCGGTCTCGACGATGTACATTTCCTGGAACTCGGTGCGGGCGTAGGCCAGCAGACGCTGCACGCCGTGGGAGTAGATATCCCAGGGTGTGATGTATTCGTGTATCCAGAGATCGGCCCGCAGCTCGCTGCCAGGCATTTCGTGTCCTCCGCGCCCCGCCGCGGTCTGCCCCCGGCGTCGATATGCCTCTGGTCCCGGCCCCAGCCCCCCGAGGGTGAGTGTGCTCGTGCTTTCAGGACAACGACTGACCCGCCGCGATGGGCTGCAACTCGAGCCGCGGTGCGTCGTCGGCGTCGCAGCAGGCTTCCGGCCCGCGGACCAGCTTGGTCAGCGAGTGGCGCTGCGCCTTGAATCGCTTGAGCAGGAAATTGCACGCCCGCTGCGGGTTGGCCCGGTTGCCGCAGGTGAACACGTCGGCGGCTGCGTAGCCGTATTCGGGCCAGGTGTGGATCGAGATGTGCGACTCGGCCAGCAGGCCCAGCGCCGTAACTCCCTGTGGCGTAAACTGGTGCGCCACCTCATCCATCAGCGTGGCCAAACCGTGTTCGGTAGCGTCGCGCACGGCCTGCCGCACGAACTGCTCGTCGTTGAGCAGCTCCGCCGGGCAGCCGTACATCTCGAGAATGCAGTGGGTTCCGATGTTCGCCAATTGTCAATACTCCGTAAGCCGGGCCAGGCCCGACCGTAGCCAAGCTGTCAGATTACGAAGTACCCCGCTTGCCCCTACTCGCCGGTCAGCGGAACGGAACGGAGCTTTATAACAAAAAAGCCCCGGCCTGTGAAGGGGCGCCTCCGAGAAAGTGCCCCCACCGGCCATCGCCGCCCGCCCTGGCGCCAAATCGCCCGTCCTCACCCACGCCGGCCGGCCTTGCCCGCCAGGTACCGTCGGGCCAGCCGCCATTTCGCGGCCAGCTATCGGGCAAAGCCGGACGTGCAACCCGTGTTCCTGTCTCTCCGGGCACGCGCGGCGGGGCGACGCCGATCCCGTGCGGCGGCCCGGACTCGTGGGCGCCGTCAGCGCAAGTATTTCCGCGGCGCCTTGCGCAGATAACGCTCGGTGAAGATCTCCTTGGGAAGCCCCACGTTGTACTTGACCTTCTTGTATTCCAGGATCGTGTAGCCGCCGGTGCGCAGGTCGCTCATGCGGGCCTTGGTGACGGTCGGAAAGCCGTCGATGGTCTCGACCGCCTCGGCGGCGTACTCGCGATACTTCTTGCCCTGGGCGTCGTAGTACTCGGTCTTGACCACCACGAACGTGCCGCGGTGGATCCAGGTGGTGTAGTACGCGAACTCGACGCTCTTGGGGTCCTTGGGCGTGTGTTTGAGCACGTAGTAGTTCTTGGTGGTCTTGGCCACCTCGTGCTTGTCGTCTGCGATGTGCCGGCCGGAAACGTCCTCGTAGAAGAAGTCCGACCCGACGAAGCTGGTGCGCTTGTCGGCCGAGGAGATGCGCTTGACCAGGTCGAGCGCCGGCAGATACAGCCAGCGGTCGTCGTCCTTGTCCAGGTGCTTCCAGACCAGGAACGCCATCTTGTTCACGTCGGCCGGCCGGTGGAAATAGACGTAGAACTGCTGGTCGCCGCAGAACTGGTCGTCGTCCTTGCCGTCCGGCGCCGGCTCGTCGCGGCGCAGGATGGTCATTTCGCGATGACGCTTGCGCCCCTGGCCGTCGACGATGGTCATGCTGACCTGGGCCCGCCCGTCGCGTCCCTGATAGTAGGCCACGCGGTTGGCCCGCTCGACGATCTGCTCGACGGTCAGCTCCTGGCCGGCTGCGGTCAGCACGGCTGCCAGGCTCAATGCCGCCGCTGCAACGCCGAATCTCACCTCATATCTGCTGAGCATTGTCGGTCTCCTTGCTGCTCTGGGCCTCATCGACGCGGCAGGCTGCCCGCCGCGACAGCAGAAAACATATGACCACGAATACCGGCACCGCCACGGCACTGCCGATCGTCAGCTCGTGCCAGGCAAGGTGCCCGTACTGGTGCAGGTTGACGGCCACCAGGGCCACGAACGCCACCGCCGAGGCGATACACGTCACGCAGCCGCAGGTCACGCCACGGATCGTCTGCGCCGCGAACAGCGGCTTTTCCAGCAGCGTCATCAGCGCCGGCAGGATCAGCAGCGTCACCAGCCCCGAGAACGCCAGAATCGTCGCCAGCAGCACGCCCACGGTCTTGTAGGGCATCAGCGGGGCGAACAGCAGCGGCGTGAAGCCCAGGGCGATGACGATGATGTTACGGGTGATCGCCCGGGCCGGCTCGCCGAAAACTACCGGGGCGGTCTTTTCCCACGAGCCGTATTCGAGGAAGAACCGCCGCCCGCGGGCCAGGAAGTGGATCGCGAAGTCCACGGCCAGCCCCAGCGACAGCGACGAGAGCACCGCCACGGGCATGTCGTAGGCCTTGCCGACCAGTCCCACGCCGCCGTAGATCGCGAAGATCGTCAGCGTGAGCGGTACCATCGACAGCAGCCCCCACAAGGCCGAGCGGAACAGGATCGTCATCAGCAGGAACACGACCAGGAAGCTGCCCGCAAAGGCCTGGAACATGCCCCAGACCATCTTGTCCTGCCAGATCACGTTGATGTACGTCAGCCCGAACCACTGGTGCTCCAGCCCCGCGGGCGGCGGATTCTTCCTGAAGAAGTCCTCCACCGCCGCCGCCACGGCCGTCATGTCCTTGTTGTCGCCGCTGGTGAGCTGGACCCAGATCGACGAGGTGCGATAGTCGGGTGTCACGAAGTGCCACAGGTCGTTGGCCCGGTGGCTGTTCTGGTAGGTGATCAGGCACTGGGCGACGGCCTGGTGCGTCTCGGGAATGCGGTACTCTTCCTGCTTGCCCAGCAGCAGCTCGCGGTGCACGGTCTTGACGATGTCGGCGATCGAGTTCGACTTGCCGACGATATGTGTCTCGAGCAGCGCCTGTTGCAGTTGCTCCATGTAACGCAGCACCTCGGGCTGCTTGAACACCTCGCTGCGCTGCCGCTCGGCGTCGACGAACAGCGACACCGCATCCCAGGCGTCGTACTCCTCGTCCGGGGCGGCGTCGAGCCGCGCGCCGACCAGCTCCGCCAGCCTGGCCATCGCCTCGGAGCGCGAGCCGGCCCCCTGGGCCGCCTGCTCGGCGAGCTGCGGGAGCTGGGCAAACGCCGCGGCCAGGTTGGGAATCTCCTCCTGGTTCTGCTCGAGGTGCTCGGTGGCGTTGCGGTCGATCTCGGCCACGAACGCCTGGGGATCCCACTTCTCCTGTGGTGCCGTCAGTGCCAGGTACGCCATGTACGTACCGCCGAAGTGACGGTTGAGCACCGTGTCGGCCTCGCGGATGGGGTGCGAGGGCACGAACCACTTGACCGGGTTGTCGTTGATCTCGATGCGGCTGATGCCATAGCCGGCGACCACCATGATCAGGCACGTGACCGCCAGGATGCCCTTGGCCCGCCGATACGTGAACGCCCCGATCGCGCGCAGCTTGCGGCTCATCCACGTTTCGGCCGCCTCGCCGGCGTGCTCGTCGTGCACGGCCCCGAACGTCTCCAGCGTCTTGGGGCTGATGAACATCACGTAAGCCGGGATGAAGGTCACCGTCGTGACCCAGGCGAACATGATGCCCACCGCGACGAACACGCCGAAGACCTGCACCGGCGGAATCGGCGTCAGCGCCAGCGAGGCGAACCCGGCCGCCGAGGTCAGCGAGGTGTACAGCATCGGCATGTACAGGTGGTCCATCACGTGCACGATGGTCTTGCGCCGGTCCCTGGTGGCCTGGTAGTGCTCGAAAAAGTCGCTGAGGATGTGGATCGCGTCGAGCACCGCGATCGGCATGATGAAGATCGGGATCATGCTGCTCATGATGTGCACAGGGTAGCCGAAGATGATCAGCAGCCCCATGGTGAAGATCACCGAGCAGATCGCGATGATCATCGGCGAGATGATCAGCACCAGCTTGCGGAAAAAGAGCAGCATCAGCACGAAGATGA
>CAZRSM010000227.1:0-13593 GCA_964602755.1 uncultured Planctomycetales bacterium | reverse complement strand
CGGCCTGGTCGACCGTGTCCGGCACGACAAAGCCCACTGCTCCCGCCGCCGGCCCGCGCCGCCTGTCGATCGGTCCCCACACGGTGGTGCCCACTTTAAGCAAGGTCACGTCGCGCGGCGAGTAGAAATTGTAGACCCCGTGCCGCGTGTGCCGCAGGGCGGCGCTCAGATCGTAACCCGGCGAAAGGGCGGGCGCCAGCAGAATGGCGGCGTCGACGCTGCGCTGCGGCGGTAGAGCCTCGAGCGCCAGAACGGTCACCCCCCCGCCGCCGGAGTGCCCGATCAGGTGGACACTGCGGTGCGGATAGCTGTTCTGGTAACGGACGATGCGCTGGGCGATGCGGCGGGCCTGGGCGCGGTTGCGCTGCAGGTCGGTGAGGTTGCCCACGAAGTTGCCGGGCACGCCGGTGGTCCAGTCGAAGACTTCGATGGCCGCGGTGACGCCGCCGCGGTCCAGCCCGACGGCGATGTCGCGGTTCCAGATGCTGCGGCCTTCGATGCCGGGCAGGATCAGGACCAGGCCGTGGCGGTAGCGCTGCGGGGCGTGCAGGCTGCTGGGGGCCTGGCAGCCGAGCACGGCCAGGGCCAGCAGGCCGAGGCCAAAGGCGCTGCCGAGCCGCGCTGCGAGCGCGGCGCCGCTGGAGGGGGCTGGCTGAGGCTGTGAGGATGCAGGGTTCATTGATCGTCGCTGGCCTCGGCGGGGGGCGCAGCCGGCTGGTCGCTGCGGCGCTGGTCGGCCGGCTGGTCGCCGGCGGTCGGGTCGTCGTCCTGCTGGTGGTGCCGGGCTTGGGGGATGCCGTTGTTTTCGTCGTTGTCGCTGGCGATGCGCGCCACGGCCACCACGCGGTCGTCCTCGTCGACGCGGATCAGCCGCACGCCCTGGGTGGCGCGGCCGATGTTGCGCAGTTGGTCGACCGAGGTGCGCAGCAGGATACCCTTGGCGGTGACCAGTACCAGGGAATCGTCGTCGTTGACCGACCGCAGGGCGACGACGTGGCCGTTGCGCTCGGTGGTCTTGATGTTGATGACGCCTTTGCCGCCGCGCCGCGTGAGACGGTACTCTTCGATTTCGGTGCGCTTGCCGTAGCCGCGTTCGCAGACGGTGAGCAGGCTCATGCCGGGGCGGATGACGGCCATGTCTACCACCCTGTCGCCGGGGCGCAGGTCGATGCCGCGCACGCCGCGGGCCGGCCGGCCCATGGGGCGCACGTCGTCCTCGCGGAAGCGGCAGGCCATGCCCAGGCGGGTGCCGAGGACGATTTCGTCCTGCCCGCTGGAGAGCGAGACCTTGATCAGCGAGTCGTCGGGGTCGAGGGTGATGGCCTGGATGCCGCTGGCGCGGGGCCGCGAGAAGGCCGAGAGGGGCGTTTTCTTGACGATGCCGTTTTCGGTGGCGAAGAAGACGTAGCTCTCCTCGAACTGCGAGACCTTCAGGACAGCCATGTGGCGTTCGTTGGGCTGCATGGTCAGCAGGTTGGCCAGGGCCCGGCCGCGGGCGGTGCGCTGCATGCTGGGGATGTCGTAGACTCTCAGCCAGTAGACGCGACCGCGGTTGGTGAAGACCAGCAGGTAGTCGTGGGTCGAGGCCACCCGCACGTGCTCGATGAAGTCGTTGTCCTTGTTGTCGGTTCCGCGCACGCCCTTGCCACCGCGTCCCTGGCTGCGATACGTATCGACGGGCACGCGCTTGACATAGCCGCGGTGCGAAATGGTGACCACCACGTCTTCCTGCTCGATCAGCTCGTCGGTGGCCAGCTCGCGCACCGCCGGGCGGATCCTGGTACGGCGCTCGTCGGCGTACTTTTCTTTGAGCTCGCGCATGTCCTCGCAGATGATGTCGAGCACGCGGCGCTGGTCGCTGAGGATCAGTTCATAATCGGCGATTTCGTCGGTCAGGCGCGAATACTCCCTGGCCAACTGCTCGATCTCCAGGCCGGTCAGGCGGCGCAACTGCATCGCCAGGATGGCGTCGGCCTGGGTGTGCGTGAGGTACTGGTCGCTCCCGCTGGCGCGCTGCACGAAGGTCTCGGGCAGCAGGCGGCGCACGGTGGCCTGCTCGCTCAAGCGCAGCGGTTTGGCCATCAGGCGCCGCCGCGCGCCGGCGACATCAGGCGACCGCTTGATGAGCTGGATGATCTCGTCGATGTCGGCCACCGCCAGGATCAGCCCTTCGAGCACGTGGGCCCGCTGACGGGCCTTGCGCAGCAGGTACTGCGTGCGGCGGCGGATGACCTCGACGCGGTGGTCGATGAAGTGCTGGATGAGCTGCTTGAGGCTCAAGGTGCGCGGCACGCGGTTTACCAGCACCACGTTGCTGGCATGGATGTTGGTCTGCAGCGGGGTGTACTTCCAGAGCTGATTGATGACCACCGCCGGGTTGGCGTCCTTCTTGAGCGTGATCACCAGCCGCACCATGCACTTGCGGCCCGACTCGTCGCGCATGTCGTCGATGCCCTTGATGGTGCCGCTCTGGATGGCGTCGATGATGCGTTCCTTGATGGTCGGCAGCAGCACGCCGTAGGGAATCTCGTCGATCACGATGCGCGTGCGGCCCGACTTGCTTTCCTCGGTGTGCAGTACGCCGCGCACGGTGAGCGAGCCGCGGCCGGTCTCGCAGGCGTCGCGGATGCCCCGCGAGCCGCAGATCTCGCCGCCGGTGGGAAAGTCCGGGCCGGGCACGATCTTCATCAGCTCTTCGGTGGTCAGGTCGGGATTTTCGATGACGGCCACGATGGCGTCGCACATCTCGCCCAGGTTGTGCGGCAGCAGGCGCGTGGCCATGCCGACGGCGATGCCTTCCGAGCCGTTGACCAGCAGGTTGGGGAAGCGGCTGGGCAGGACCACCGGCTCCTTGCGCGTGCCGTCGTAGTTGTCCTCGAAATCCACCGTCTCCTTGTCGAGATCGGTGAGCATCTCGTCGGCCACGCGCGTCAGGCGGGCCTCGGTGTAACGCATGGCGGCCGGCGGGTCGCCGTCGATGCTGCCGAAGTTGCCCTGCGGATCGACCAGCAGGTAGCGCATGGACCACTTCTGGCCCATGCGGACCAGCGTGGGATAGATCACGCCCTCGCCGTGGGGGTGATAATTACCGCTGGTGTCGCCGCAGATCTTGGCGCACTTGCGGTGCTTGGCGGTGGGGCGCAGGTTGAGGTCGTGCATGGCGACCAGGATGCGCCGCTGCGAAGGTTTGAGCCCGTCGCGCACGTCGGGCAAGGCCCGGGCCATGATGACACTCATGGCGTAGGTCAGGTAGGACTCCTGCATCTCGCGGGCGATGGGCGTGTTTACGTCGTGCACTTGCTGCTTTTCGCTCATCGTGTGCTACCAGCCTCGATAGTCGGACAAAACGCCCGGCAAGGCGCAAACGCCGCACGCGCCGGGCCGCGCCGCCGGGCGCGCGCTGCGGATCAGGCGGGCCGCATATGTGCATTATAGGCGTTTTCGGGCGGTCTGGCAGCCGCCAGGCCGATCAGCGGAGCGGCACCATGACGGCCGGCACGTCGACCAGGTGGCGGACGGCGTCGGCGGTGGCCCCGAGCAGCAGGTCGCCGACCATGCGGTGCTGGTGCGTGCCGAGCACCAGTACGTCGGCCTGCTGCTGGCGCACCATCTCGGCCAGGGCGCGCACCGCGTCGCCGGCGCCCAGCGCCCAGCTCACCGCGAAGCCCTCGGCGCGCAGCGCCTGCGCGAACGCTTCGAGCCGGTCGGCGTCGTCGCGGGCCTCGCGGTCGGCCACGTGTCCGCCCACCACGCGGGCGGCCGGGCTCTCGATCACGTGCAGCAGCACGATCTCGGGGTCGAAGGGTCTGAACATGCGCACCACCTGGCCCAGCAGCGCGTCCTCGCCGCCCGAGAAGTCCAGCCCGACGGCGACGCGCTGGCAGACGTCGCCGGACGGAATCGACAGTTCGGCGGCGGCCATGCGCTGGTGGATGGTGGTCGTCGGCGCGGGGCGCGCCAGCAGGCCCACGCGCTGCGCCAGCGGCAGGAAGGTGACGTACAGCAGCAGCAGGCCGATCAAGGCCACCAGCGGCCAGACCACCAGGTGCACCAGCCAGGCTCCTTCGCCGGCCTGCGCCAGCCAGAGCGACACCTCGTCGAAGCCCAGCTTGAGATTGAGTCCCACGATCACCCCCGCCACCAGCCAGGCCACAACCTGCGTCTTGATGCCGATGGCAAAACGCCCCATGCGCTGCCGGTCGCGCACGAAGTGGATCAGCGGAATCACGGCGAACGGCAGTTGCAGCGACAGAATCACCTGGCTGAGCACCAGCAGCCCGCCGGTGGACTCTTCGCCGAAGTACACGATCGCCAGTACCGCCGGCAGGATGGCCGCCAGGCGCGTGATCAGCCGGCGCAGCCAGGGGCGGATGCGCACGTTGAGGTGGCCTTCCATGACGATCTGGCCGGCCAGCGTGCCGGTGATGGTCGAGCTTTGCCCCGAGGCCAACAGCGCCACGGCAAAGGCGATCGGGGCGATGGCGGCCCCCAGGAGCGGTTCGAGCAGGTGGTAAGCGTCCTGTATCTCGGCCACGTCGTGATGGCCGCTGCGATAGAACACCGCCGCGGCCATCACCAGGATGGCGGCGTTGACGAGAAACGCCAGGTTGAGGGCCACGGCCGAGTCGATGTTGTTGATGCGGATGGCCCGGCGGATGCCCTGGGCCGAGCGGTGCACGCGGCGGGTCTGCACCAGCGAAGAGTGCAGGTAGAGGTTGTGCGGCATGACCGTGGCGCCCAGGATGCCGATGGCGATGTAGAGCGCGTGGCTGTCGGGCAGGCTGGGGACCATGCCGCGGGCGATGCCGCCCCAGTCGGGCCTGGCCAGAAAGATCTCGATCAGGAAGGCCGCCCCGATGGTGCCGATGAAGGCGATCACCAGGGCCTCGAGCTTGCGGATGCCGAAGTGCATCAGCACCAGCAGGATCATCACATCCAGGCCGGTGATGATCACGCCGTAGATCAGCGGCAGGCCGAACAGCAGTTGCAAGGCGATGGCCGAGCCGAGGACCTCGGCGAGGTCGGTGGCGGTGATGGCGATCTCGGCCAGTACGTACAGCGGGACGTTGACCCAGGGGCCGAGGCTCTCGCGGCAGGCCTGGGCCAAGTCGCGCTGGGCGACGATCCCCAGCCGGGCCGCGAGGCTCTGCAGCAGGATCGCCATCAGGTTGGACATCAACAACACCCAGATCAGGGCGTAGTTGTAGCGGCTGCCGGCCGCCAGGTCGGTGGCCCAGTTGCCGGGGTCCATGTAGCCGACCGCCACCATCAGGGCCGGGCCGGTCACCGCCAGCCAGCGGCGCCACAACGGTCCGCCGCGCGGCAGCGGGACGGTCTCGTGGACCTCCGACAGGCTTGGACGCTGCTGGGACGTGCTCATCGACCGGCTCCCGGCCGCAGTAGGCCCGGCGACAAAGTGTAGCATATGCTACATTGCCACCCCCTGCGCAGCAAGCGGCCGGCCGAGCCGGCTCGATCTGGCCGGCCGGCGCGGGGGCGCACGGCCTGGCGCGCGGTGGTCCTACGTGCCGGCCGGGGCCGCCGGCTGGATCGCGGGGGGCGTGGGCGACACTTTCCGCACGGCGCGCGACCAGCGGTAGCGGTGGCAGAGGTAACGCCCCAGCGAACGCATGGCCTGGTCGGCCGAACGGAAGACCGGCACCCCGCCGGCGCGGATCCGCCGGGCCAGCTCGTCGTAGAGCGGGCCGCAGTCGATCACGGCGATCAGCGGCTTGTCGTGTTCACGCAGCAGCCGCGGCAGGCGCTCGGCCAGCGAGCCGCCGCGGTCCAGCTCGTCGGGCGTGGTGATCAGGGCCGGCGAGAGCGGCACGGCGGCGACCACCAGGGCATCGACGTCGTCGGACTCGAGCAGGACGCGCACGCAATCCTCGTAGGCCTGATCGCCGGCCATCGGCGTCAGGTCGAGCGGATTGCGGGCGTTGACGAGCTGGTCGAGCTTGTGGGCGGCCAGAGCCTCGGCCAGTCGGCGGCGTGTCTCGCGGCTCAGCGTCGGAATGCTGATCTCGTAGCGCAGCCCGCGCGTGTTGTCGGCCATGCCGACCGTCTCGTAGCCGGCGTTGCTGATCGCCCCCACGCGCGTGCCCCGCACCGGCTTGTCGTGCAGGGCCGTGGCGATCTGCAGCACCTGCTCGAACTCCTTGAAGGTGTCCACGATGATCGCCCCGGCCGCCTCGGCCGCCGCCTGGCAGATGTCGTAATCGCCGGCCACCGAGGCCGTGTGGCCCGCCGCGGCGCTGCGTCCGCTCTCGGTGCGGCCGGCCTTGTAGAAAACCACCACCTTGCCGGCGGCGCGGGCCTGCTCGACGGCCTTGACGAACGCCAGCCCGTCCATGTCGTTGAAACCCTCGGCGTAGACGCCGATGGCGTCGACGTCGTCGCGGGCGGCGATGACCGTCAGGTAGTCCGAGAGCGTCAGGTCGAACTGGTTGCCGATCGAGAGCGCCACGGCGGGGTCGAGCGTCTCCAGGTTGCTCAGGCGCGTGATGATGAAGGCCCCGCTCTGCGAGATGATGGCCGCCCGGCTGGGGGGCTGGTCCATGCGGTTGTCGAGCTTGCTGCGCGGGATGAAGAAGGTGTCGTAGCGCCCCACGCGCGACTGGATGCCCATCGAATTGGGTCCCACGAAGACCGGGCCGCGGTCGGGCCGCTGGTGCGCCCGGGCGATTGCGGCCCGCGTGGCCTGCTCCAGCTCGCCGCTGCCTTCGGTCTCGCCCACGCCGCCGGGGATCAGGATCGCCGAGGAGACCTTGCCGCTGGCGGCCAGTTCGTCGATGACCTGCGGCAGAGCCGGAGCCGGCACGGCCACCACCACCATGTCGATCGGCTCGGGCAGCTCGGCCACGCTGGGGTAGCAGACCACGCCGTCGATTCTCTCCAGACCCTCTTTGATGACGTACAGGTGCCCGGTGTCGAAACCGCACTGCTTGAGGTTGCCCAGGATCACGCGGCCGAAGTTCTGACCCTTGGCCGAGACGCCCATCACCGCGATGCTGCGCGGTTCGAGCAGGGCTTTGACCTTCTCGATCGGCCGGGCCGGCGGGGTCTTGACCGCCGTGGCCATGCGCCCGCGGCCGTCGAGCGGCACCATGTGTCCCTGGCGGAAGGCGAAGGGGTTGACCTCCAGTTCGGCGATGTCGGGTCCGACCTCGCCGCGGTCGACGCAGAAGTGGCAGGCGATGGCGATGAAGGCCCGGAAGCAACGCAGCAGCTCGCCGTCGGAGACCACCCGCTTATGGCCGCGCGTCCGGCCCGAGAGGATCTCGTAGGCGGCGGTTTTCTTGAACAGCTCGAAGAACTCCTCGGCGGTGATGTCGGTGGCGATGGCCTTGGCCACCGCGATGCCGGGCTGCATCTTGCGGGCCAGGTACTCGGTGTCCACGCCGCCGATGCCGGCCGCGATGACCGGTCCGAACTCGCGCGTGGCCCGCACGCCGACGAACAGCTCGCTGGCGAAGCCCGAGTGGGCCCCCTCCACGAACTCGACCACCAGCACGCCCTCGACGCGCTTGTCGGCGTGGTCGGCGCACATGCGGCGGATCTCGGCGTTGACGGCCCCCGCCTCGCGCGTCACGAAGCGCACCGCCTTGGCTTCGGTCTTGTGTACCACGTCCTGGCTGACCAGCTTGAGCACCACCTTGTCGGAGGGGAAGGTCTCCAGCGTGCTGGCATCGAGCGCTTCGCCGAGCGGCACGAAAACGTGCCGCGGCGGCGCGATGGCCCCCACGATGCGGATCAGCGAATAGACCTCGTGCTCGAAGAGCTGTCGGCGGCCCTGGCGATGGATCTCGATCAGGTTCCGCTCGAAGGCCTCGATCTCGGCCCCGCTCAGTCGGTCAGGGTGAGATTTTTTTTTTAACGCCTCGCAGTCGAGGCCGTCGGGCGCCAGCATCTGCTCGATCTCGAGCGAATCCAGCCACTCGAGTACCGTGCGGAAGGGCACCCCCTGGTCGAGGCCGTCAAGGTAGGCCCGCCCGGCGTTGCGACCGGCCTGGAAGGCCTTGCGGTTCATCTCGACGATCTTTTCGCCCTTGGGGGCGAACATCGTCACCACCGCGGCTTCCAGCTCGTCCGGGTCGATGTCCAGAAGCAGCGAAGCCGCCCCCAGCAGCACCACGTTGGCCGAACGCCCCGAGCCGGCCAGCTTCGAGATGCGCTCGGCGTTGAGCAGGATGTGCCGCGGATGATTGGCGATCTGGGCCAGCACCTCGTCCAGCGACGGATAGTTGTCGATGTTCACGTAGGCGTTGGTGCTGGCGACGATGGCCCCGCCTTCGCGCAGATAATCGACGTAGCGCAACGCCTCCATCGGCTCGACCGACAGGATCAGGTCGGCCTGGCCGTGGGGGATCAGGTCGCTGGCGATGGGGCCGTCGGCGATGCGCAGGTGCGACTGCACCGCGCCGCCGCGCTGCGACATGCCGTGCACCTCGGCCTGCTTGATGTTCAGGCCCAGCTTGAGGGCAGCGATGCAGAGGGCCTTGGCGTTGGTCAGGATTCCTTGTCCGCCTACTCCGGCCAGGATGATGTTCGCCTGCACGATTCGGCTCCTGATGCCTGACGGGCCTGGTGCCCGTCGTGGGTTGTGGCGTTTTCAGGCTCGTGGTCGTAACGGGGCGGCGCAGCGCCCTACTGGCCCGCGGCGCAAGCGGCGGGCCTGGTGTCCTTCTTGGCCTTCTTGGGCTTCTTGATCTGGATGCAGGGGCGTCGGGCCACGATCACCGACAGCCCGCGATGGGCGATCTCGCTTCTGATCAGCTCCACGTTCTGCTCGTGATACTTGGCCAGCGGGTCCATCACGTGCAGATGGTCGTCGCTGACACCCAGGCCGCGGATCACCCGCATCAGATCCTCGCCGGCCGCCATGGTCTGCTGGCCGCCGGTCATGGCCACGGTGGCGTTGTCCAGGACGAAGACCGTCATGTTGGCGTCGGCCCGCGCGGCGCCGATCAGTCCGGTCATGCCCGAGTGCGTGAAGGTCGAGTCACCGATGGTGCACAGCACCGGGTGCCGGCCGGCCTGGGCCGCCCCGTGGGCCATCGAGATCGAGGCCCCCATGTCCACGCAGGAGTGTACCGCCTCATAAGGCGGCAGACAGCCCAGCGTATAGCAGCCGATGTCGCTGAACAGGATCGCCTCGGGCTGATCGCGCGTGGCTTCGAGCATGGCCGCGAACGTGTCGCGGTGCGGGCAGCCGATGCACAGCATCGGCGGGCGGCCGGGCACCTGCTGGGGAGCCGGATGGGCCGCCACCGGCTTGCCCAGCGCCGGGGCGATGTTGTCGGGCGACAGCTCGCCGTCGAGAGGCAGCGCGCCGTTGAGCTTGCCGCGGATGGTCTTGCCCGGCACACCCAGCAGCCCGGCCAGGTGCGACTCGATGAACGGGTAGCCCTCCTCGATCACGAAGATCTCATCGCAGTGGTCGACCAGCTCGCGCACCAGCGAGGCCGGAATCGGATAGAGTCCGATCTTCAGCAGCGACCACTCGGCCAGTTCCTCGCCCAGCACCTCGCGCACGTAGTTGGCGGCGATGCCGGCGGTGATGATGCCGCGCCGCCCGGCCAGCGCGAGCTGGTTGATCTCGCTGCGCTGCGCGATGTCGAGCAGCTCGGGTTGCAGATCGAGCAGTTGGCGCCAGCGCCGCCGGGCGTTGGCCGGGATCAGCACCCAGTTCTCCTTGGGCGGCAGGGGCTTGAGCGCCGGCGGCTCGGGCGGCTCGTCGAGCACTTTGACCACCGAGCGGCTGTGCGCCAGCCGGGTCACGATACGCAGCATCACCGGCAGCCCGGTCCGCTCGGAAAGCTCGAAGGCATGGCGCGTCAGGTCGTAGCATTCCTGCTGGTTGCCCGGCTCGATGATCGGGATGCGCGCGAAATCGCCGAGATAGCGGCTGTCCTGCTCGTTCTGCGACGAGTGCATGCTGGGGTCGTCGGCCACCACCAGCACCAGCCCGCCGTTGACGCCCGTCAGGGCCGAGTTGATGAACGGGTCGGCGGCGACGTTCAGCCCGACGTGTTTCATCGAGACGATGGCCCGCTTGCCGGCGTACGACATGCCCAGGGCTTCTTCGTAGGCCACCTTCTCGTTGGCCGACCACATGGCCGAGATGTGCGGCACCCGCGCGGCCTGGATGTATTCGAAGATCTCGGTCGAAGGTGTGCCGGGATAGGCGAACGCTCCGCCGATGCCGGCGTGGATCGCTCCCAGTCCGATGGCTTCGTCGCCGAGCAGCAGTTCGGTTTTCATCGACGCGTTCCTTTCGGGCCTCGGCCCCGCAAAGACCACGACCGACCAGGCGGTCGGCGAGCAGGCTCAAACGATAACGAAGTTTGCAGCAGATTGCGTGCCGCGTAAAGCTCCGCCTGGCACGCCGGCTGCGGTGCGCCATAACGTCCGCAGTGTCAATGAGTTGGCAGGAGCGGCCAGGCCGGCGTGCCGGCGCTTTGGGCGCCCCTGCTGCGTCAAATCGCGCATGCGTCCGGCGGGACGGGTTCCGTTCTGCCCAGGTTGTCGCCCGTTTCGCGATCGTGCTATGCTGGACGACCGCAATGTCCGATATGGTTGGTTGTCGGCACCGCGCCGCAACGGAAACGAGGGGTACATGCCGGTCGACAAGAAGACCACGCGCCGACGAACCGCTCGCAAACGCCGCAAGGTGCAGCAAGTGGGCCAGCACCCGGCGTTGATGCTCGAGGTGTCGTGGGAGGTCTGCTGCCAGGCCGGCGGCATTTATACCGTGTTGCGCAGCAAGGCCCCCGTCACCGTCCAGAACTGGGGCAGCAACTACTTCGCCGTCGGACCATACCGCGAACCGGCCGCCCGCATCGAGTTCGAACCGGCCCGGCCGCCCAAGCTCATCGGGCAGGTGCTCGAAGAGCTGCGCGCCGGCGGCCTGGTGGCCCACTTCGGTCACTGGCTGATCACCGGCCGGCCGCAGGCCATCCTCATGGACCTCAACTCCATCGCCGGCCACCTGGCGGAGATGAAGTACTTCGCCTGGAAGGACCTGGGCATCAGCATGCCCTACGGCGAACACGAAGACGACGGCATCGTGCTGTTCGGCTATGCGGTCACCGACCTGCTCCAGAAGCTGCACCAGCGTCTGGGCGGCTTTCCGATGCTGGCGCACTTCCACGAATGGCAGGGAGCCCTGGCCCTGCCGCTGCTGCGCTTCCGCAAGGTGCTGTTCCCCACGGTCTTCACCACCCACGCCACGCTGGTAGGGCGCAGCCTGTCGGCGGCCAACGTCGATCTCTACGACCACCTGTCAGAAGTCGACGCCACCGCGGTGGCCGAAGAGCACGGCTTCAAGCACCGCTACCAGATCGAGCGGGCCGCCGCCCAGCAGGCAGACATCTTTACCACGGTCAGTGAGATCACGGCCGAGGAGGCCGAGCACTTTCTGGGGCGCAAGCCCGACGTGCTGCTGCCCAACGGTCTGAACGTCGAGCGCGCCGCGGCGCCGCACGAATTCCAGAATCTGCACCAGCAGTGCAAGGAGCAGATCCACGACTTCGTGCGCGGCCACTTCTTCCCCAGCTACACGTTCGACCTGGAGCGCACGCTGTATTTCTTCTCCGCCGGGCGCTACGAATACCGCAACAAGGGGCTGGATGTCTTCATCGAGGCCCTGGCCGAGCTGAACAGGCGGCTCAAGGCCCGTTCGGAGGGCGTGACCGTGGTGGCCTTCATCGTCACCCGCGCGGCCTGTCGCGGGCCGAACCTCGAGGCGCTCAACCGCCAGGCCATGTTCCACGAGCTGCGCAACACCTGCGAAGAGATCGAAGACGAGATGGGCCGCGTGCTGTTCGACGCGGTTTCGCAGGGACGGCTGCCCACCATGGACGAGCTGCTCGACGAGTACGCCCGCGTGCGCCTCAAACGCATGATGCACGCCTGGGTACAAGGCCCCTCGCCGACCATCGTGACGCACGATCTCGAAGACGACGCCGGCGACCCGGTGCTCAACCACCTGCGCAGCCGGCGACTGCTCAACGCCCCCGACGACCCCGTCAAGGTCATCTTCCACCCCGAGTTCATCACCTCGACCAGCCCGATCCTGGGGCTGGAATACGACGAGTTCGTCCGCGGCTGCAACCTGGGTGTCTTTCCGTCGTACTACGAGCCGTGGGGCTATACGCCGCTGGAGTGCATCGTCCGCGGCGTACCGGCCATCACCAGTGACCTGGCCGGCTTCGGGGCCTACCTGATGGAACACTTCCCCGACCACGACGCCAACGGCATGTTCGTGGCCCGGCGGCGGCACGTGACGCTGGAAACCACCATCTACCAGGTAGCCGGCTGGCTGCACCTGTTGACACGCATGGACCTGCGCGACCGCATCGCGCTGCGCAACCGCTGCGAACAGCACGGCTACCACTTCGACTGGTCGCGGCTGTATCGCCACTACCGCACTGCCCACAGCCTGGCGTTCGACAAGCACTACGAAGGCCGCCGCATCATCAGCGCCGAAGAAACGCCGGCGTAAGCCGCGGTGCATGCGGGCGACACTGCCGCCCCGATGGAACGTCCTGGCGTTGCTGGCGGTTGTGTGCCGGGCAGAGCTCGGCCTGCGCTGCCGGCAGGTTACTGCTGGACCTGGCCGGTGAGGATGTCGATCTCGCGGCGGATGTCGAGCGCGGCGGCGCGGTCGGACTTTGCCTCCAGCAGGCCGCGCAGCCGGGCGGCTTCGATGATGTCGGCCTGGCCGGTACTCTTGCCGACCAGCGACAGGCGGCCCGAATCGACCTCCAGCCGGATGCGGTCGCTGAAGCGTCGCTTGCGGGGGTAGACATAGCCCGTGCCGCGGTAGACCGCCACGCCGTGTTGCGTGATCAGCACGTAGCGATAGATGGCGTCGATCGAGCTGGCGTTGTCGAAGGTCTTGCCGGGAATTGGTTTCCAGAAGACGTGCACGTGCAGCAGTTGCTGGATCTCGCCGCCGTCGGGCTGGTCGGAGATGTGCACGTCGCGACCGGCGAAGTGGTAGTCTCCGCCGGCGTCCTGGTAATAGACGCAGCTGTCGAGGTTGATGGTATAGATCTGGGGCTGGTCGGCGTTCTTGTAGGAGGTCAGCACCAGTCCGGTCGGGGCGGGCCGGCCGCAGCCGTTCAGGCACGCGACCACGCACAGCGCCGCCAGCGTCGCTTTGGTGGAGTTATTCATCTTCCAGCAGGGTCGTGGTCTTCGGTCTGGGGGATGACTGGGCCGACCGCTCGATGCCCAGCAGCCGCAGCGCATCGCGCTCCACGATGCCGCGCAGCTTCTCGCGCGGAATGGCCTTGACGTTCACGCCGATGCTCTGGTTGATCGAGTAGAGCGCTTCGATGCACTCGGCCGGCGAGAGGTAGGGAAAGTCGCTGCCGAACAGCAGCTTGTCCATCACGCCGTACTCGTAGGCCGCCATCAGCCCGTTGTAGCTGATCCAGGGATGACGCAGCAGGCCGGCCACGTCGGCGTAGACGTTGGGATGCTTGGCCAGCAGCACGATCGTCTCGTCGACCCACGGATAGCCCATGTGCGAGACCACGATCCGCAACGAGGGGAACTCACGCGCCACTTCGTCGATCAGCATCG
>CAZRSM010000226.1:0-7585 GCA_964602755.1 uncultured Planctomycetales bacterium | reverse complement strand
TGGGCATGTTGACGAATACTGCGATGATTATGCAGCGTCTCCAGGAAATCGATCGCCTGCTCCAGGCGTTGATCCGCAGCCTGCAGCGCCACTCTCGCTAGCTTCTCCCTCCGTCCCTTCGTCCCTCCGTCCCTGCGTCCCTTTATCTCTCACCGACATTCCCCCCGAAGACCCGGCCGTGTACGACATGATCTGCCGCGCCGACACGGTGGGCGTCTTCCAGATCGAGAGCCGGGCGCAGATGAGCATGTTGCCGCGGCTCAAGCCGCGCTGCTTTTACGACCTGGTCATCGAAGTGGCCATCGTGCGCCCCGGGCCGATCCAGGGCGGCATGGTGCACCCCTACCTGCGCCGCCGATCCGGCCTCGAACCCGTCAGGTATCCCAGCGAGGCCGTCCGCGGCGTGCTGGAGAAAACCCTGGGCGTGCCGCTGTTCCAGGAGCAGGTCATGCGGCTGGCGGTGGTGGCAGCGGGGTTCACGCCCGGCGAGGCCGACCAGTTGCGCCGCGCCATGGCCGCCTGGCGTCGCACCGGCAAGATGCAGCAGTTCCAGCTCAAGCTCGTCGAAGGCCTGCTGCGCAACGGCTACAGCCGCGAGTTCGCCGAGCAACTCTACAAGCAGGTCAGTGGCTTCGCCGAGTATGGCTTTCCCGAGAGCCATGCGGCCTCTTTCGCATTGCTGGTGTACGCTTCGGCCTGGCTCAAGTGTTACTACCCGGAGGCCTTCTGCGCCGCACTGCTCAATTCCCAGCCGCTGGGGTTCTACTCGCCGGGCCAACTGGTGCGCGACGCAATCGACCACGGCGTGCGTGTTCTGCCGGTGGATGTCAACTACAGCGATTATGACTGCACGCTCGAACCCCAGCCGGTCGGCCGCCCTGCCCTGCGCCTGGGACTGCGCATGGTACGCGGCCTGCAGGTCGCACAAGCGCAGCGTCTGCTGGCCCTGCGCCGCAAAGGACGTTTCGAGAGCATCTGGCAGATCACGGCCGCCGGCGACATTTCACGTGAAACACTGTTGCGCCTGGCCGCCGCGGATGCCTTCGGCTCACTGAACCTGGAGCGGCGAGAAGCGGTCTGGCAGATTCTGGGCGCCGTGCGGCGCGAAATGACGCTTTTTGACAACCTGCCGCCCAGCGAACCCGAGGTCACTCTACCCGCACCTCACCTGAGCGAAACCGTCACCGACGACTATGCGGCGATCGGTTTCTCGCTGCGGGCCCATCCGCTCGAGCTGGTCCGTGGCGAACTGCACAATGTGGCCTTTTGTCGGAACCTGGCGGAGATTGGCGATCGGCACTGGGCGCGTGTAGCGGGACTGGTCACCGTTCGGCAGCGTCCGGGCACCGCCGGCGGCGTGGTATTCATGACCCTGGAAGACGAAACCGGCATAGCCAATCTGGTGTTGCGGCCGCGGGTCTACGAGCGTTACCGCTTCGTGGCGCACAACAGTGTGGCCCTGCTGGCCGAAGGGCGTATCGAACGCCAGGGCGAAGTGGTACATCTGGTGGTACGACGCCTGGCAGACCTGGGGCACTATCTGCGTGGCCTGCGGCACAAGTCGCGCGACTTTCATTGAGTCGTGGTGCCCGCGAAGCAGTGGCGTTGCCATGCAATGGGCGCCAGTGGACGGCCTGGTGCCGGGGTCCGGCCCGGCAGGCGCGGGGCTTGGCGCCGCCGCGGCGACAGGTAATGATGCCACTGTCCACAGACCTGAGCCATAGAGGATGACATGTCTACATCTGATGCCGATTCGCAACCCTGCGCCGGCGGTCCCGGGCGGCCCGGCGTGGTGGGCCCCGACGGTGTGATCGTTGAGGACATCACCTGCCGGCGTTGCGGCTACAACCTGCGGGGGCTGGGCGAGAATGGGCGTTGTCCCGAATGCGGCACCGCGGTGGGGCTTTCGATCCACGGCGACCTGTTGCGCTTCGCCGAGCCGGCCTGGGTCGAGAAGCTGGCGCGGGGCATGGAACTGATCCTGGTGGGTATCGTGACAGGGATCGTCGGCGGCTGCGTGGGGGGCGGCATCTCCGCCGCCGGGACTCCCCAGTCGCAGGCGGCCGGCACGCTGGTGATACTGCTCTCCGGGCTGCTTTCGCTGGTGGGCGCGTGGATCCTGACCACGCCGGATCCCAGCGGGATCGGCGAGCAGCGCTTCGTCAACGCCCGCAAGGTGGTGCGCGCCGGACTGATCGCCGGGCTGGCCGGCCAGTTGATCAACCTCGTTCTGCCCGATTCGCGGTCCGGGCCGCTGTTCGCCCTGGCGATCGTCGCCGCCACGGTGTGCGGGCTGGCTGGAGCCGTCGGAACCTATGCGCAGTATCTCTACATCGAGCGGCTGGCCGAGCGCATTCCCGATGCCAGGCTGGCGCGCCTGGCGCGTTTTCTGCGGTGGGGCTACAGTATCGTCCTCGGAGTATCGACGCTGATCGGCGGGATCGCCGCGTTCTACGTGGTCCGATCCGGGCCGGCCGCCGCCGGGCCGGGCATCGCCGCAACGCTCAGCGGTTTCGGCGTGATCCTCGGCGTAGCCGGTTGCGCATTCGGCCTGGGCGTGCTGGTGATGTCGATTGCGTGCATCGTGTTGTACATCCGGGCGCGGCGGGCTTTTCGCGAGCAGGCGGAGCTGGCCCGCGCCACGTGGGCCGCGGCGGCCGGGGGGCGCGCCGGGGGCTGGGAAGAAGGCGGATGAACACGGCGGACAATGCTGGCGGGGCCGTCGCAGCGGACGAGCGGGGCGTCGATGCCGGCGGCGTGGTGGCCGTAGACGTGCCTTGCCGTTCGTGCCGCTACAACCTGCGCGGGTTGCGTGTCGACGGGTACTGTCCCGAGTGCGGCGGGAGTGTGAGGGCGTCGCTGGGCAGCGGGCTGCTGCGCTACGCCGACCCGCAATGGGTAGACAGGTTGGCTCGCGGCAGCCGCGCGGTCGTGCGTGCGGTGGCGACGCTGTGCGTACTGATTCTGATCGCCATGCTCAAAGATCTCCTCTTTGACGCGTCGGGCTCCGGCGGCACGGCGATGCCCCCCACGCTGGAGACTGTTTTTCATACCGTCATGACGGCGGTGATGGTGAGTGCCCTGGTTGTGATGGGGGCCGGCGTCTGGCTGATCACGACGCCCGACCCGACCGGCCTGGGCGAGAAGAACTACTCGTTCCCGCGGCGGACGACGCGGGTGGCGCTGGCGGCGCTGGCGGCCGTCCCGGTCCTGATGGCGCTCGCCGCCCGGCTGGCCGCGGCGTACCCGATCGCCGGCGTCGTGCTCGCGGCGCTCGACTGGGGGCGCAGCCTGCTGATGATCGTCGGCCCATTCGCGTACGTAAGCTACCTGAGCAAGCTGATGTTGCGGGTACCCAACGCGGCGCTGGCCGGTTTCGGCGACAAGCTGAAGCGCTGGATGGCGGCCGGGCTGCTGCTGATTTTCCTGATCCCTGTAGTGGCGCTGAGGATCCCGGGCGTCTATGCAACGGTCGTGGTCGCGCTGCTGATGCTGGGACTGTGGCTGGCGTTGTTGCTGGCGTGGATACACTACCAGGTGCGCATCGGTCGCGCGCTGGCCGAGCAGGCGGACCTGGCCCGCGAGACGTGGGGGCTCAATCCCGATGCGCTGCGCGGCGCCGCGACCGGCACAGACGGTTCACGCACTGGCTGAGGCAGAGGATGCCACGATGAGAAAACTGCTTGCGATCGGCATGGTCCTGACGGCGCTGCTCGCGCTGCTGACGGGGCCGGCGAGCGCGGGCGATCCGCCGTGGGTGGCCCGGGCACGCGGCGGCATGGTGGCCAGCGATTCGCCCGAGGCCTCGCGGATCGGGGCGGCGGTGCTGGCCGGCGGCGGAAACGCCTTCGATGCCGCCGTCGCCACCTCGCTGGCGCTGGCGGTGGCCCGGCCGCAGAGCACCGGGCTGGGCGGCGGCGGCTTTCTGGTGGCCTATGTGGCCCGCGAAGGGCGCTTCGTGGCCCTCGACTATCGTGAGACGGCCCCCGCGTCGGCCACCCCGCAGCGCTTCGCCCGGCTCGACAAACAGCGCGGCGACGGGCCCGCTCCCAGCGTCTACGGCGGCAACGCCGTCGCGGTCCCCGGCCTGGTGGCCGGCCTGGCGGAGATCAACCGCCGCTGGGGCACGCGACCGCTGCGCGAGCTGACCGCGCCGGCGATCGAGCTGGCCGAACGCGGTTTCGTGGTCGACGATCACTTCGTGGGGGCCTGTCGCGAGGTGCTGGCCGACTTCGGCAAGTGGCCGGTGTTGACCCGGCAGTGCCGCCGCATGCACGAGTTCGTGAAGCGCGAGGTGGCGCACGGGCAGCGGCTCAAGCGTCCGGCCCTGGCCGAGGCGCTGCGACTGCTCGCCAGCGACGGGCCGGCCGCGTTCTATCAGGGCGAGATCGGGCAGGCCATCGTCAGGGCGGTCAACGCCGCCGGCGGCGAGCTGACGCTCGACGATCTGCGCGGCTACCGGGTGGTCGAGCGCCGGCCGCTGGTGGGCCGCTACTTCACCCGGCGCGGCAACTTCACGATCGTGTCGATGCCGCCGCCGTCGTCGGGCGGCGTGTGTCTGATCGAGATGTTCAACATCCTCGAAGCGGCCCGGCAGCGGCCCGATGCCGCCGCCATCGGCCGCTGGCACCTGCTGACCGAGGCGCTCAAGCACGCCTTTGCCGACCGCGCCCGCTGGCTGGGCGACCCCGACCGGGCGGATCTGCCGGTGGCCCGGCTGACCAGCAAGGGCTACGCCACCGAGCTGGCGGCCCGCATCGACCCGCAGCGCACGCGCCCGCCGGAGTATTACGGCAGCGGCCCGCCGGCCCGCGACGGCGGCACCTCGCACTTCTGCGTGGTCGACCGTTGGGGCAACATCGTCTCGATCACCGAAACCATCAACGGCCTGTTCGGCTCGCTGGTGGTCGCCGAGCCATACGGCATCATCCTCAACAACGAGATGGACGACTTCCTGACCGTGCCCGGCAAGGCCAACATGTTCGGCCTGCGACAGAGCCAGGCCAACCTGGTCGGTCCGGGTCGGCGGCCGCTGTCGAGCATGGCGCCCACCATAGTGCTGCGTTACGGCGACGCGGGCGGCGGCCGGCAGACGCCCGAAGGCCGGCCGGTGCTGGTCATCGGAGCCGCGGGCGGACCGCGCATCATCAGCGCCGTATTCAACGTGACCCTGGCCGTGATCGAAAGGCAGGACCTGCCGGCGGCGATGCAGCGACCGCGGCTGCACCACCAGTGGCGGCCCGACCGCGTCTACTTCGACCGCTCCCCGCCGAGCGATGCCGTGGCCGAGCTGGAGCGCTGCGGACACACCATCGCCCGGAAGCGCAAGGGCGGCGTCGTGCAGGCCATCGAACTGCGGCCCGACGGCGAGCTGATCGGCGTGAGCGATCCGGCCAAAGGCGGCCGCCCGGCCGGCGTGGATTGAGATGCACCGGGCGCCCGCAAGAAACGCGCGGGCACTGGGGGCCGGCGGGTACGGCGCGGACACTGTCGGTCAGCCGGTATGGCGCGCGGGCCGGCCGGCTAACTGGTCACCTGTTCGGGGAGGATCTCGATTTCGGTCAGCGGGTCGAGGCTCAGCGTAGTGATCTCGCCGTCGTCTTTCTGCAGGCGGACGCGCAGCAGCCACAGTTTGTGATCTTTGCCGTGGGCGAACCAACTGCCGGTCTGCTCGGGCCGGACGCTGAGCACGACGCCTGCGGTCTGCGTCGTCCAGTCGCCCTCACGGCGGTCGATGACGTGGCGAATGAGAACACGCTGTCCCGGCTGGATGTCTGACGCTTTCATATCACCTCGCAACCCCAGCGCGCCGCCGGGGGTTGGTCTCGCGGCAAACAGCCCGCACCGCTCGGCGGCGCTAGATCATCACCCGGCGATTGTAAATGTACCACTCCACCAGGGCCAGCACCAACGCCAGCCCGACGAACCAGCGCCACACCTCAGGCGTAGCGGTGCGGATCGCCTCACCGATTTCGATACGGGTAGTGCCGCCCAGGGCGAACTGCTTGCGCACGCGGATGTCGCTTTCGGCCGGGCTTTCGAGGTTGACGGTGAAGATGTCGTGCCCGGGTGCGCCGCCGTCGACCCGGTAGACCCCCACGCGATCGGTGTCGGCGTAGCGCGCGTAGCCGCTCTGGTCGGCCCGCAGCTCGACCCGCTGGCCGTCGGGCCGGATGAGCGTGGCCCGCGTATTCGGGCCGGGCAGGGCGATGCGCAGCGGCTCGCCGGGGTGCACCGTCTCGCGGCCGGCCGCCGCCCCGCCGGCACCCATGAACAGCACCGCGTTCTGCATGAACTTCGGAAAGCTGATCTTGTTCCACCAGGTGCTGCGCTCGACCGCGAAGGTCAGGATCAGGAAATGGCGCCCTTCGCTGGCGTAGCGCAGCAGCACCGGCCCGCGGCGTCCCTCGATGAGTATCTCCGCCCGCGGCGGCGGCTTGACCACCAGCCCCCGACTGGCGATCACGTAGTCCAGGGCCACGCTGCGCAGCACCGGGTGCGTCTCGTCCCACCATTGCAGCGTGTCGTCGGTCCCCTCCCCCAGTGCCTCGATGCCCTGGCCTTGCGGCACGGCCCCCAGGAAGAAGTAGTTGCCCAGCGGCAGCCGACCCGTGCTGTGTTTGTCGAAGATCACCAGATCGAAACGCGACTGGCCGTGCGCCGCCAGTTTGGACTCGGCCGCCGACTCATACTGCTCGGGCGTCATCAGCTCGAGCTGTTCGAGATTCAGCCCGCCGAGGGCCGATTCGAGGAAGAAGTTGCCCTTGCTGACCAGCAGCACGCGGAGCCGCCGCGGCGCCGGTGCCAGCACGAAGGCGCTGTTGTCGCACAGCAGCGCATCGCTGCGGGCTATGCGGGCTTCGATCACCGCCGCCCGCGGCAAGGGGAACTCGAAGCTCAGCGAGGCCGAACTGAGCGACTGCTGCTCGGACTGCTGCCGGCGCTGCGGTGCGGGCGGCGTGTCCGCGGGCGCCTGCCCGGTGCCGGTCGGCTGGGCGGCCGGCTCGGCGGACTGGTTTTCACTGTCGGCGCGGGCCGGTCCGAGCGTGACCGACTGCACCGTCTGCAATACGCCGTCGACATACAACGAAACGTCGGTCGAGACCGGCTGCGGGCCGAAGTTCTGCACCTGCAACAGGGCACTGACGATCGTCGGCTGCTGGTAGTTGCGCGAAATGCGCAGGGCCGTGATGCCCACGTTGTCATGGGTCCGGCCGATGGGAATCAACGTGAGCCGGCCGGCGTGCAGCACCGCCGAGGAGCCGCCGGTGACGGCGCCGTCGGAAATCAGCACCACGTGCGAGCGTTGCTCGGCCGATTCCGGCGTCTGTTCGAGCGTGGTCTGCGTCATGTAGGCTTCGGCCAGTTGCAGCGCTTCGGCGATGTTGCTGCGACCTTCGGTCGGGCGCAGTCGCCTGATATGCCGGATGGCGGCTTCGAGATTGGTGGTGAACGGCACGGCTATCTCCGCCCGCTCGGCGAAGGTGATCACCATCACGCGCACGGGGCTGGCGTTGGTCGAGAAGAACGACCACCACCGGTCGCGTGTGCCGCGCAGCGTGCGGATCAGCCGCTCGGCCTGCTC
>CAZRSM010000225.1:0-2924 GCA_964602755.1 uncultured Planctomycetales bacterium | reverse complement strand
CGTGCCGCCGGTAGATGTACACCGGAATCACCAGCATCACCGCCGCCGCCGCCATGCCCACCAGGAAGGTGAAGTTGGCGATGTACATGCCCCACGAGACGTGGTCGGTCATGCCGGTCTCGATCAGACCGTGCACGAACTGCTTGGCGTAGGCGTTGACCCCCAGCAGCACCACCACCGTCAGCGCCAGCATCCACAACTGGTAGCGCCAGTCGCCCGAGAAGCTGACACGAAAACACCGCCACAGGAACCGCAGGTATTCTCTCATGCCAAACCTCCCCCGGCCGGCGCCGCCCCGTCACGATACTGCTGCTCGATCACGCTCAGCGGCGTCTCGCGCGGATACTCCTGGTCGAAGTAGTAGAAGAAGCGCGGCAGCGTGCCGATCTCCTGCTTGAGCACGTAGACGTGCTTGTTGGCCAGCACCTGCGACACCTCGCTCTCGGGGTCCAGCAGGTTGCCGAACTTGCGCGCTCCCACCGGGCAGACCTCCAGACACGCCGGCCGGCGACCCTGGCGCGTGCGCTGCAGGCAGAAATGGCACTTCTCCATCACCCCCTGGGGCCGCGGCCGGTTCGACAGATAGGTCATCTCGGGGTTCAGACCGTAGGGGTTGTCCTTGCGGCCCTCGTCCTTGACGAAGCCGGGCTCGGTGAAGTTGAAGCGCCGCGCCCAGTACGGACAGGCCGCCTCGCAATAGCGGCAACCGATGCACCAGTCGTAATCGATCACCGTCACCCCGTCCGGCTCCTGCCAGGTGGCCTCGACCGGACAGACCTTCACGCACGGCGGATTGGCACACTGGTGGCACTGCACCGGCATGTAGTAGTGGTCCACGTCGGGAACCTTGGGCCGGTCGTAGTGGTGGTTGGCCCGCTCGATGTCCACGCTGCCGCGCGACATCTCCAGCACGCGGATGTACTGAATCTGCGGGTCGCGGCTCTGGTTGTTCTCGGCCACGCAGGCATACACGCACTTGCGACAGCCGATGCAGCGGCCCAGGTTGAGGGCGTAGCCGAACTCGACCCCCTCCATGGGCTTGATGTCCCGCAGGTCGGGTTCGAGCTGATAACGTTCCCTGATCTCCTTGCGGATGCGCTCCAGCACCCGTTGCATTTCCCCGGGACTCATCTCCTTGTAGTGCTTCTGGAGGAACTTCTCCAGCGTGTACTCGCTGGTGTCCAGGTCGCGCAACGGGCTCAGCGCCGCCGCGAACGCCGCCAGACCGCCGGCCGCCCCCAGCGTCCCGGTCAGGAAGCTGCGCCGCGTCAGCTTGGGTTCGAAGGTCCCCGGGCTGTCGTCGTGGTTGTTCGCCGCGCTCATCACTGCTGCTCCTCTTCGGTGCCGTCGCCCTCAGCAGCCTTGCGGCTGACCCGCTCCGCCAGGTGCAACGCCCGCCGCAGCGGATCCAGCTCCTCCAGCTCCTCGTACACGTGCTCCTGCGGATTGCCCATCCGCAACGTGCTCGGCGGCGGCAGGGGCCGTATCGGCGACATGGCCGGGATGCGCGGCGTATGCGGATCGTGACACTCCGTGCACACCAGCCGCCGCACCGGCCCCAGCGCCTCGTCCCAGTAGCCCAGTACCTTGCCGTGCATCCCCCGCACCCAGTCCTCGTAGGTCGGGCCGTGACATTTCTCGCACAACTCGACCACCTGGTCGTAGCTGATCGACTCGCCCCCGTACAGCACCAGGCGGTTGCGATCCTCCACGTCGTGACAGTTGCGGCAACGATCGTTGATGCCGTGGTTCAGCCGAATGTGCGTGTGCTGCAAGAGCCGCTTGGGGGTGTCCTCGCGCGGCGGGAAGTGGCGGTGGCAATCCATGCAGGTGCGCTCGAAACCGCCCAGGTTGATCGTCGGCGGGTCGTGCAGAATCTGCCGGCGCGGCTCGATCGAAATGTCCTCGGCCGGCACCACCACGGCTCGCGTGTGCGGGATCTGACTCAGGTCGGGCCCGGCCAGGAACCAGTAGGCCAGCCCGAAAAACGCCGGACCGATCAGAAAACTCGCCCAGCCGCCGGATCGGCCGCCCGTCGTTCGTCTGTCGCTGCTCATCGGACTTGCTCTCTAGCCGCAGATTGCCTGCCCAGTCATCTCGCCCGCCGGCACCGTCCGCCCTGCGATACGGACCACACCCGGCTTCGCCAAGACCTGCGTTTCAATCCCGGTTCTCTTCTCCGCGCTCCACCTCTCGTTGCGCGTCGTCGTCACCCGCACGCAGCGGCGGGTTGCCGGAGTTGTCCTCCAGAACGTCCGATATCGTGCAACTGCGGAATGAATCTTCTATCAGCGCCAACGCTGCATCAAGACGCTTGTGCAGCGGACACAGCCGTACCCCGTGCTCGCTGCGCCCCAGCGGGCAACAGTGAATCCGCTCGATCGGGTCGACCGCGTTGACCACCTCGAGCACCGTCAATTCCTCGGGAGATTTCACCAGCGTATAGCCCCCCCCAACGCCGCGCTGCGCGCTCACGATCCCGGCCCGGCCAAGCGTCTGAAGCACTTTCGACAAGTACCCCGCCGGCACCTCCGCGAACTGCGCGATCTGTTCGGTCGTCTGCGGCTTGCCGTGGTGCGCAGCCAGGCACACGACGGCACGCAACGCGTAATCGGTGGTCTGCGAGAACACGACCGCTACCCTACCGGACAAGTCGATATCTTTGTCTGAATATACATATTTATCGTTCGGCTGCAAGGCCGCTTCAATGGTTTTTCGACCAGTTTCCCGCGCGCTGATCAGGGAATGTTCCCATAAAAACGGGCAGCGCCGGGCCGAGCTGGCCGGGCGCTGCCGTGGTTGTCGGTTCGCAACCCCGGGCCGTTTGGTTTCGTGGCCCGGGGTGGTTTTTCGGACCTTACTGCTTGATGAACGGCGTGGTCGGATCGAGGTCCAGCGGGATCTGCTGGGCGATCCAGTTGTTG
>CAZRSM010000224.1:0-12335 GCA_964602755.1 uncultured Planctomycetales bacterium | reverse complement strand
ATTGCGCCGCCTGACTGTCGATCGTGGCGCGCCGGTGTCGACCCGGCGCGCCACGCTTCTGCATATGCGCCGCGCGAGGCAGTGTCAATTCCTGTGTAAACTGAATCAGAGGTTGTAGTGTACCCCTGCATGTTGGACAACGAAGTTGTCCAACATGCAGGGGTACACTACAGATGGTTGATGCGCGCGGCCCGCTGAGAGCCGCGCGGTGAAGTGCTGCAATGCGGACCCGGACAACTGTTACCGCATGGCCTGGCTAGAACTTGAACGCTTCGTCAGGCAGTCGCGGGTTGAGCCGCACCTGGGTGTAGATGTAGCTGCCCAGAAGCTGCTTGCCCTCCTTGTCGGCGAAGGTGTAAACGGCCGTCGGCAGCAGCCACTCGCGGTCTATGTGCATGACCATGCGGGCGTTGGGATACGGGCCGTTGGGGCCACGATAGGGCAGGATGCGCTCGAAGACCCACGTCGGCCGACCGTCGATCTCGCCGTTGCCGCTGTAGTGGAACTCCAGCTCGCCACGCTCGGCAGCCCGGGCGTTATCGGACAACAGCTTTTCCAGCGCCCGGCGGAAGCCGAACTGGTCGATCGGTCGGCGGCTGCTGCGCCGTGCCTGCTCGCCGTGGATCGGTATCTCGACGTCGGAAACGAACAGCCGGGCGATGGCACCCGCCGGCTCGATGTGCGCGATCTTCTCGCCCTTGCCGTTGACGAACTCGGGGGTGTCGATGAAAAGCACGCGGCGGGCCTTGTCGGCGTTCTTCTTCCAGATCATGTAGACGCTGGTGGGCTGCTCGCGATAGCGCACCTCGATCTGCTCGACCTTGCGCAGCTTGCCGCCGATGCGTTCGCACTTCTCGAACACGCAGGTGTAGTCGCGTATCTCGGCCCGATAGCGGTCGAGGCAATAGCGCATGAACTGCTCGGGATCGCGCTGCGCCAGGGCCAGCAGGGCCTCGGGGCTGGGCGGTGCCCCCGGTTTGACCACGCCCGGCCGCTGGCCGGCGATCAGCCCCTCGGGCGAGGATACCAGGACAACGTCGTCACCATCGGCGGCAGGCTTGTTCTGGCCGGCAGCGGTCGGATCGTCGGCCAAGGTCGAGTGACTGGCAACCAGGGATGTAAGACTGAAGACGCAAGCCGCCAGCAACACGGCCTGCCCGGGAAGGCGAGAAGAAAACATCCTGCAAAAGCTCCTGACGGGCCGACCGGCGGCCCATTACTGGCCAAACGTTGTCGGTCTCATCCGTGAAATCGACACTTGACAGATACTCACTTGATCGACTGCCGCTGCGAACTGCGCCTCGCTCGCAAGCGGAGCCACAGGTACGTTTGGCTGCGAACAATTGCTCGGATTCTACCGGGCTGAGATGTGCGGAGCAACGAAAACTTCAAGTTTCACCCGCTGCCGGCAGGTTGCGCCGCTGGGATGCCCAGTTGCGCACCACCTGCCAGAACTGCTCCGGATCCTCCGCGAATTCCAGCGTATGCGCCCCTGGCAGCGATATTATCCGGACGGTACCGCCGGTGGCGCGTCGCGCCCAGCCGATGGTCGGCTGGTTGCGGATTATGCGGTCCTCCTCGGCCAGCACCAGCGTGGTTTCAGCGCGCAGGTGACCGCCGGGACCGCGCAGGACCATGCGATCCAGGCGGCGCGAGTACCAGAAAAAACGCGCGGTGGCCTGGGTGAGCTTGAGCCTGTCCCGCCTTATGAACCGCTGCCCGTCGGGATTGTCGGTGAACAGGGCCGGATCCTGCAGGGGGATGTCGAATTGCCGCCCGCCGCCGGCAGTCAGCAGTGCGCGGCCGATGGCCAGCCTCCCCCGCAGGCCGACGTCGACCGCCGGGTAGAGTCCCGGCGCTATCAACAGCAGGCGCACGACACGCTCGGGCCGCTGCACGCCCCAGGCCGCAGCGAGCTTGCCGCCCCAGCTCACGCCGACCACGTCGCAGCGGGGGGTGCCGTACTGCCGGGCCAGCCAGTCGGCCAGCTCGTCCAGATCGGCCAGCCAGCGCTCGGCTCGGGGCACGTCGCCCCGGGCGACCTCGTTCAGCCCGCTGCCCCGCCGATCGGGCAGCAGCACGCCCTCACCGGCTTCGGCCAGCAGCGAGGCGGAATGCGCGAACCAGCCGCCGTGCGACTGAATCCCGTGCAGGTAGATGATCGGACGGCGGGGATGACGGCGACGTGGCGGCCAGAAGCGACCGCTGATGACGTAGCCGTCGCTCATGGTCCACCGGCGCAGCTCGGGTTCGACTGGCGGGGGGCGCATGGTCGCGGGTGATCTTACCCTCAAGGGCTGTCGCCGGGCAAAGGCCGGCCGGCGCAGCCGGGACGGCTCTCCGCTGGCGGTTCGTGTCCGCGGTGATCTCCCCTCCCTTTCAGTGGAGGGGCGCGGGGGAGGGCGGAAGCCCGCGTATGCATGCTGCCGACGGATGACCGCCGGGGCCTGCGCGCGGCGGCACTTCAGCCGATCGTGTCCAGCAGCTCCTGCATCTCACGCTCGGTCTTGAGGTCGCCCTGTCGGCGGGCGCACTGCTGACCGGCTGTGAGCGTCTGCCTGGCCTGCTCACGCAGTCCGGCGCGGATCTCGGCCCGGGCCTTGTGGTAATACGCGGCGGTGTAATTGGGATCGATCTCGAGCGTCCGCTCGAAAGCCTGCCGCGACTTGTCCCACTGCTCCTGGTTGAAGTATTCCAGCGCCACCGCGTAGTGCGTCAGCGGATCGTCCGGCGAGACCTCCACCAGCTTGAGCAGTTGTTCCAGACGCGACATGCGCTTCTCCCGGCGCAAGGCTGCGCCGCCGGTCGGCGGGCGCGTCACTTGATGCGATACAGATAGCAGCCTTCGAGCGTATAGCCCCGTTTGCCCTGGGCGGCCCAGTCCTTGACCAGTTGTTTGCCGAGCGCGCGGATGCGCTGCATGAGTCTCTCGGCCGCCCGGCGCTGGGCCGCGGCCGCGGCCGCGTCGTCCTGCGCGGTCAGGAACGGCTGCGTCACGATGACCCGGATGTCCGATTGCCCGAACAGGGCACACTCGATCCCGTGATCGCGCAGATAGCGGGCGACCTCGGTGGCCGCCTGGCGCTTGCGCCCGAAATGCTGTACCACGATGTAGTCGTAGCCGCGCAGCAGCGTCACTTGCGGCGCCGGCTGCGCCGGTTGACGAACCTGCTCGCGCGCCGGCTCGGTCGGCGTCGATGCCCGCCCGGCGGCCGCCTGCTCGCCGGCCGGCGGCGCATCGGCCCCCCCCTCGCCCGGCGCCGAGTCGCCGGCGGTTTCCGCTCCGGCCTGGGCAGCGCTGGCCTGCTCATGCCGGGCGGCTTCGTAACGCCGACCGGCCGAGAACGCCACCAGCAGCAGCACCAGCACCACCGCGGCGGCGATGACGGCCGCCGAACGCGAAACCGTGATCTGGCCTGCGCCGCCGGCTCCGTCGGCCACCCTCCGACCGGCTCCCGGGCCCTGCTGGGCAGTATCCGACCCGGTGGGGCTGGCCGCCGAGGCTCGTCCCGCCTGGATCTCGGCGGCGCGCTGCCTCGGCCGGTAGACCTCGTACAGTACTGGACGTGTCCTGCGCGCGGCCACGACAGACCTCCCTGACTCTCACCCCGGCGGCGGCATCCTCGCCGCCCGCGTCATGATTGTAAAACGAGAGCCGACCCGCGCGAATCCGGAATCGGGAAATGTCGCGCCGCGAGGGCGGGTTGGGCACCCGTAACCGGCCACAGGCAGGCCGCGGTACCGAATGCGAACCGCCGTCGAGAACGCCGTGGCGTCTGGCCCGGAGTACCCGACGCCGAATACGAGCGGCCATCGGACAGGCGACCGTCCCGGCGCGCGGCCTGCGCGTCGGCCGGTCCCGCACCGGCGTGCCTGAAGCCTGCAGCCCGGGTCTTGCCGGGCGGACTTGTCGGGCATGGCCCGACCTGCGCGGATTGGCTTTGCAACGGGCCGAAGGCTTCTCGCATTCGCCCCTCACCCGGCGTCGGGTTTGCGAGGCGTCTGGCAGTTCCAGCAGAGCTCGAAGTGGCCCGGCACGTCTTCGCCGCACCGCGGGCAGCGCCAGGTCTGGCCCATCTGCCGGCGGCCGGCTTCCATCTCGCGCCGGGCTTGCTGGCGGAGATAACAGACTTCGAGGTAAAAATCGGTCGGCACTTCGAGCCGCACGGCGGTGCCTGACGTGAGGCCATAGATGTCGCCCACGGTCTTGCCGGCCACGTAGCGATACGGCACCCCCTCGTCACGCAGCATGGCCTCGAACGGCAGCACCGGCACCTCGCCCAGGAACACCTGGTCGACCACGAACGACTCGCCGGCCGGCAGCCAGTCCTCCAGGTCGAACGGCTTGCCGCACCGTGGACAGCCGTGCTGCCCGGCTCCCGCCAGAGCCATCCCGCAAGCCGTGCAGTCAAGCCCGAAATCGGGCCAGGGCAGCTCGTTGCCGCTGAAGCGCGGCGGGCGCGTGCGGTGCCACGGCTTGACCAGGGCCTCCATGTTCAATTCCATGCCGCATTCGGGGCAGCGGTGCGACGGCAGCCCCACCAGCGGATAGCGGCAGTTGGGGCAGTGCAGGCCCCAGTCGGGAATCGGGAGCTGGTAGATATCGACGCTCATGGTCGGCCTCGCCAGCGGCGCAAAGGCCCCGCCCCGCCCGGCCCGGTGGTCGGGTTCTCCGCTCAGCGGGCGTATTCGACCGCCCGCAGCTCGCGCAGGACGGTGACCTTGATTTCTCCGGGATAGGTGACCGACTCTTCGATCTCCTTGGCGATGTCGCGCGCCAGCTTGAGCGCCGAACGATCGGGCACCTGGGTGGCGTCGACGATGACCCGCACCTCGCGGCCGGCCTCGACCGCGTAGGCCTGTCTGACGCCGTCGTGCTTCGTGGCGATGGTCTCCAGCTCTTCGAGCCGCTTGATGTACTTCTCCAGCGACTCGCGCCGCCCACCCGGCCGCGAAGCGCTGATCGCGTCGGCCGCCGTCACCAGCGGCGTATACGGATGCGTGGCCGCCACGTCGCCGTGGTGGCCGGCCACGGCGTTGATCACCGCCGGGTGCTCGCCCAGGCGCTTGCAGAACTCGGCCCCGATCCGGGTGTGGCTGCCCTCGGCTTCGTGGTCGAGGGCCTTGCCGATATCGTGCAGCAGCCCGCAGCGGCGGGCCAATGCCCCGTCCAGCCCCAGCTCCTCGGCCATGATGCCGCACAGGAAGGCCACCTCGATCGAGTGCCGCAGCACGTTCTGCCCGTAGCTGGTGCGGAACTGCAGGCGGCCGAGCAGGTCGACCAGCTTGCGGTGCAGCCCCACGACGTTGGTTTCCATCGCGGCGTGCTTGCCGACCTCCAGGATCTGCTGCTCGATGTCACGCGTGGTCTCCTCGACCACTTCCTCGATCCGCGAGGGATGGATGCGCCCGTCCTTGATGAGCTTGTCGAGCGCCCGGCGGGCGACCTCCTTGCGCACCGGATCGAAGCACGAGATGCTCACCACGCCGGGGGTATCGTCGACGATCACGGTCACGCCGGTGGCCTTCTCGAAGGCCCGGATGTTGCGCCCTTCGCGACCGATGACGCGCCCCTTCATGTCGTCCGAGGCCACGTCGATGGTGGCGATGGTGGTCTCGCAGGTGTGCTCGGCCGCGTACCGCTGGATGGCTTCGATGATCAGCCGGCGGGCGCGGTCACGGGCGTTCTCCTGGGCGGTGGTGATGATGCGCTCGACCATCTGGCCGGCTTCGCGCTCGACCTCCTGCTCGATCTTCCTGAGGCACAGGGCCTTGGCCTCCTCGGGCGTGAGCTTGGAGATGCGCAGCAGCTCGTTGCGCTGCTCGGTCAGCAGACGGTCGAGCTGGGCCTGCTGGTCTTCCACCTCTTCGCGGGCCCTGGCCAGCTCGCGCTGGGCCTCCTCGATCTTGCGTTCCTTGGTGGTCAGCACGTCGAGCTTCTTGTCGAGCGCATCCTCGCGTTTGGCCAGGCGCCGCTCGGCGGCCTTCAGCTCGTTGCGCGTCTCGGCCGTCTCGCGCTCGAAACGATCCATCATTTCGAGCAGCTTTTTCTGGGCCTCCATCTCGGCCTTGCTGATCAGCTCGTCGCGGCGTTGTTCGGCCTCGGCGAGGTGCTGCTGGGCTTCGGCCAGCCGGGCGTCGTGTTCGAGCCTGATGCGACGCTGCAGGGCGATCCAGGCCCCGCCGGCACCCGCCGCGGCCGCGATCACGAACAGCAGTACGTACCCGGCCCAGCCTTCGGCAAGCAGGAGAGCGAGTGGCTGATTGTCAAACATGCTTTTATTCCGGTTCGTTATGGGACCAACGACCGGGCCGCTCCCGCCGAGGCTCCACACTCGACGGCAACTGCAAAGGGTGGCTTGGGGCCGGACGACTGTCTCGTCGCGACCGGCTCAGGTAGGCGGCTCACGTACGATTCGCCTGAAGATCGGCGAAACGGCTGGAATCACCTTGACGCACCAGTTCGCGGACGGGCTCGACCAAATGATATCAACGACACAGTATGAACGCTCTTTATGATCCGATAAGGTCGCGTTCCCGAGGGTTCTCCGCCCAACTCGTGCTGACTATCGAGCTCCCCGCGGGCCAAAAAGGCACCGGCGGGCGATCCTTTATTACGCCGAACGACGGGCCGGTTTCGTACAGTGGTCGCCTCTGACAAACCACAACCACTGGCCCAGTAACAACCTACACTCTTACATCGTCATTATAGACCACCCTCCCGGGGCCCGCCAGTGGGTCGGCCGCGATTTATTCGCCCCCGCGGTACCGGCCCGGCCCCCGCCCGATCCAGCCAGCGGTTGACTAACCGCCGGCGCAACACTAGCTTGCATGGCGACGCGAACACGACGTGGCATCTACGCCGCCCGTCCGCCCGACGGGTCGCAGACAAGGACGATCGCATGCCAACCAAGCTCGCTGCGCTGTGCGTCGTATTGGGCTCTCTCGTGGCGTTCTGCCCGGCCGGGGACTACGTCGAGCCGACCGCGCTGCAGGAAACCGGCTTCGTCAAGTTCTGGCAGCTCCAGTTGCCCCTGGCCGACCAGCAGCGCATCCGCGACGCCTACCTGGTAGACGACCAGCTCTATCTGGCCACGTGGGACGGGGACGTCTTCGCCGTCCACGCCCAAACCGGCGTGCTCCGCTGGCGCAAGCGCGTCACCACCGGCGGCTATCGCATCCTCAAGCCGGCCCACGGCGGCGGACGTACCATCTTCGTCCTGCCTACCGCCATCGTGCAGTACGACCGCTACACCGGCCAACCCCTGATGCGGCTCGAGCCGCGCTTTCCGCTCGGCTCGCCGGCCATCTGCGACGGCCTGGTCTACTACGTCGGCGGAATCGACCGCAAGATGCACGCCTTCGTCTTCGACCGTGATTTCGAGCACTGGCAGGCCCGCGCCGGCGGCCCGATCGTCTCGCAGCCCCAACTGTTCGGCAAGTACCTCTACTACGCCAGCGACAACGGCAACATCTACGCCTGCGTCGCCCGCAACAAGAAGTTCCACTGGCTCGCCAAGACCCAGGGAGCCGTCACCGCCGACCTGGTGGTCGACAAGAACGGCGTCTACGTCGCCGGCCGCGACAACGCCCTCTACCTGTTCGATCCCGACATGGGCGGTCTGCGCTGGCGGGCCCGCTTCTCCGCATCGCTGACCGAGCCGCCGGTCGTCACCGAGGCCGTGGCGTACCAGTTCAGCCAGGGCGACGGCGTGGTAGCGGTCAACACCGGTACGGTGGGCGTCGAACGCCGTATCCGCTGGTCCGTCCCCGAGGCCCGTCGCATGCTCACGGTGGACGGGAACCACGTGATCCTTTTCGGCCGCGAGCCGTCGCTCATCGTCGCCGATATCGAGACCGGCCGCATACGGGCCACGGTCGAGACTCCGGGCATGGATTTCGCCCTGCCGTCGCCCGACGATCCGGCCATCTACCTGGCCAGCAGCGACGGTCGGCTGTTCTGCGCCCGCAAGATCGGGACGCCGCGCCTGACCGCCGACGACATCCGCAAGGCCCTGACGCCGCCGGGCACCGAGCAACAGCCGGCCGCGCGGGGCGCCGCCGCCAGCAAGACACCGAGCCGGGCCGAAGAGAATCCGCTGGCCTCGCAGCGCCCCGGCCCGCCCATCGGCGGCAAGTCGAAGGTCACCAGGGAATTCGTCGAGAAGCAGTCTGAGCAGAAGTAGCCACCGGCGGCCATGCTTGTACCCGCCGGCCGCGAAACCAGCCATCCCCGGCCACACGGCCGCACTGGGAACCGCCGCCAATGTCACCATCGCGCTGTCCGCTCAAGCGGGCCTTGATCAGCGTTTTCGACAAGACCGCCCTGGTGCCGCTGGCCCGGAGCCTGCACTGCGAGTTCGGCATCGAGATCATCTCGACCGGCGGAACCGCCGCCGCGCTGGGCCGCGCCGGCATCCCCGTGACCGAGGTCGAGTCGCTCACCGGCTTCCCCGAAATGCTGGACGGTCGCGTCAAGACGCTGCACCCCCGTATCCACGGCGCCATCCTGGCCGACCGCGACAACCCCGACCATATGCGCCAGCTCACCGAGCACGGCATCGGGCCGATCGACCTGGTGGTGGTCAACCTCTATCCCTTCGAGCGCACCATTGCCGATCAGTCGTGCACCTTCGAGCAGGCCATCGAGATGATCGACATCGGCGGCCCGTGTCTGCTGCGTGCCGCCGCCAAGAACCACCGCCACGTCGTCGTGGTCTGCAACCCGGCCGATTACGAGCCGCTGCTGAGCGCGTTGCGTCAGGGCCGGCTCGACGAGCTGCGGCCGCGACTGGCCCGGGCGGCCTTCGAGCACACCAGCCGCTATGACGCCGCCATCGCCCACTGGCTGGCCGGGACGGCCGCACCGTCTGAGCAGATGACCATCGCCCTGCACAGCACCGCGTCGGGCACGCTGCGCTACGGCGAAAACCCCCACCAGACCGGCCGCCTGTGGCACGGGGCGGACGATCCCGGCGATCCGGTCGGCACGCTGGTCGACATCGGCGAAGTACCGATGTCGTACAACAACTATGTCGATGCCTCGGCGGCCCGCGAGTTGTGCGCCGAGCTGCACCGCGAACTGGCCGCGCCGACCGGCCGGCACGTGTGCTGCCTGGTCAAACACACCAACGCCTGCGGCGTCGGCGTAGCCGGCGATCCGCTCGAAGCCTACCGCCGCGCCTACCTGGGCGACCCCAACGCGGCCATGGGCGGCATCCTGGCGGTCAGTTTCCCGGTCGATGTCGACTTCGCCGCCGCCGTGCTCGAAACCTACCAGCGCTGGGGACAGCCGCTGCGGTCGGCCGGCGCGCCGCATGCGCCCGGCGGCTTTTTCGTCGAAGTCTGGCTGGCACCGCGCTTCGAGCCGCAGGCGGTCGAGCTGATCCGCGGTCGCGTCGCCGACGGGCCGCAGAAGCCCTGGGGACGGCGCGTGCGGCTGCTGGCGACCGGCGAGCCGGCCGGCGTCGATCCGGCCTGGCGCATCAGCCGTATCGCCGGCGGCTATCTGACCCAATCTCCCGACACGCTGGGGCTGGATCGGCAGCGCTGGCAGGTGGTCACCGAGCCGCAGCCCGACCAGCAGCAACTGGCCGACCTGCGCCTGGCCTGGCTGGTCTGCAAACACACCAAGAGCAACGCGATCACCATCTGCCGCGACGGCATGCTGCTGGGCAGCGGCGCCGGCCAGATGAGCCGCGTCATGAGCTGCCGACTGGCTACCTGGCTGGCAAGAGAAAACGGCCACGCCGATCGGCTGACCGGGGCCGTGGCCGCTTCGGATGCCTTCTTCCCCTTCGCCGACGGCCCCGAGCTGCTGGCCCGGGCCGGCGTGAAGGCCATCATCCAGCCGGGGGGCAGCAAACGCGACGCCGAGGTGATCGCAGCCTGCAACCACCTCGGCGTAGCGATGATCTTCACCGGCGTGCGCCACTTCCGCCACTGACATGCTCAGTGGCCGGCGGCGCTACTGGGCGTACTTGCGAGCCAGCTCGGCGTAGCGCCGGGGCAGATCCTTGAGCCGCAGCACCGCCTTGGCGGTACGCCTGGCCTTGGCGGCCTCGCCGGTCGAGTGGTAGGCGCGGGCCAGACCGCATTTGGCGTGAGCCAGGACGGCCACCTGTTTGCGGCCGACGCGCGACGCAGCCGTGTAGGCTGCGATGGCCTTGTCCCACTCTTTCTTCTCGGTCCAGTAGTCGCCCAGGGCGTTGTAGGCCTGGCCGACCGCCGGGCCGCGATAGTTGTTGACCCGGGCCTTGCCCAGCGCCTCCTCGGCCTTGGTGGTGCGCCCCGCCAGGGCGTAGGCCAGCCCCAGCCTGGCGTGCGCCTCGCCGTCGTCGCCGGCCTTGCGCACCGCCGAGCGGGCCCTGGACGCCATCGTCTCGAACACCGACTCCATCTCGGGCACGAGCTTCTCGGGCGGCCGATAGCCCACGATGCCCTTTATGACCTCGCCCTGCGAATCCACGAACAGGATGGTGGGCAGTCCCCGGATGCCATACTTCCGCAGCAGGGGCTTGTTCTTGTCAGCGTCGATCTTGACCGGCACGAACCGTGCCGCGCTCCTGATGACGTTCCTGTCGGGGAACGTCTTCTTGTCGAGCGTCTTGCAGGCCCCTCACCACTTGGCCGTAAAGTCGATCATCACCGGACGGCCGGTGGCGACCGCCTCGGCCAGCGCCTCGTCGAAGCTGCTGCGCCAGGCGATACCCTCGCCGGCCAGCAGTGGCGCCGTCAACAACAGCGTCACTACAGATGCACATTTCTTCATACTCTGGTCTCCTGAAATCAGCGGCCCGCGGGCCATGCACTCTGGGCGCATGTTACCAGTATGACCGCCGAAGGCCAGATGGTATTCCCCCGCAACGACTGCTCACGAGGCAGCGGCCGGGCCGCCCTGCTTCCCGCGGTCGCCGTACTGCTCGATCGCCAGCCGATAGGCCCGCTCGTAGCCCGCCGCCATGCAGCCCGCCGTGAAACGTTGCTCGACGTCGCTGCGGCAGGCCCGCGGGTCGATCTCGCCCAGACGGCTCACCGCGTCGGCGGCCTGGTCCAGGTCGTCGACGACGAAGCCCGTCTGGCCGTGGCGCACGATCTCCGGCAACGCACCCTTGCGGCTGGCGATCACCGGCGTACCACTGGCCAGGGCCTCGACCGCCACCAGCCCGAACGGCTCGGCCCAGTGAATCATGAACAGCACCGCCGCGGCCTTGCGGTAGACCGGTGCCAGCTCGGCCTGCGAGAGCAGCCCCAGATAACGAATCCCGTCCCCGTCGACGTACGGTGCGATGCGCCGCTCCCAGTAGTCGCGGTATTGCGGCTCGATCATGCCGGCGATCAGCAGCCGCCGACCGCAGCGCCGCGCCAGTTCGACCGCCTCGGCGGCGCCCTTTTCGGGCGCCAGCCGGCCGGCGAACAGCAGGTAGTCGTCCTTTTGTGGCTCGAAGGGGAAGTCCTCGATGCGGATGCCGTTGTAGACCGTGGCCACGTAGTTCAGCTCGGGCAGGAATCGTCGCTCGGCGTCGGAGAGCGAAACGAACGGCTGCTCGCGGTAGGCCTTCAGCAGCGGATGCGCGGCCCGCACCCAGGCCGACCCGTGCAGGGTCGTCACCAGCGGACAGCGAATCAGCCGCGAAAACACCAGGGCGTGCACGTGCAGATGCGAATGCACGACATCAAACTCGCCGGCGGCGGCCCGCTCCATGCACTGCGCGATGTGCAGCTCCTCGAGCACGCGCGGGTCGGGCGGCCCTTCGAGCAGGCCGGTCTCAAGATCGAAACGCCGCGGGCGGTTGCGCTGCTCGGCCGGCCAGGTCTCGAGCGCATGGGGCACCGTCGCCACCAGTTCGGCATCGGTCTGCGACCCGCCGGCGGCAAAGAGCGTCACGGCGTGTCCGCGGCGAACCAGCTCCTGCGTAAGGTTGTAGGCCACCAGCTCCCAGGGCCCGTAGCCGCTCGGCGGCAGCGGCCAACTGATCGGAGCCAACATCGCGATCCGCATCGTGTGCGTCCCTCCCGGGCACCCCACCCACCGTCCCCCCTTCCAGGGGGGACCACAGAAGGGTCGAAGCCAGTCTAAGTGTACCCCTGCATGTTGGACAACTCCGTCGTTTATCACGCAGCGTCGCGTAGCGACGCTGCGTGATAAACGACGGAGTTGTCCAACTTAATGGGATACACTAGACGGGTCACGCTGCCGGCGTTGGCCGAGCCGTTGCGGGCGGCGGTCCGCCGGCTGCTGGTGGTGGCGATGGCTTGCGTGGTCGTGTGGGAACTGGAGCGTAGCGAAAGCGTCGAGGGTCGTGAGCTGAAGCGAGTGCTGATACGCCCGAGCG
>CAZRSM010000223.1:0-6791 GCA_964602755.1 uncultured Planctomycetales bacterium | reverse complement strand
AACAGTTTCGACGACGGCGACCCGGCGGCCAACGACGGCATCTGCCAGGTCTGCCACACCAGCACGACGTATCACCGCTACGACGGCAGCGGCGTGCCACACAACGACGGCACCACCTGCACCGACTGCCATCCGCACGACAACGGGTTCATGCCCACCGGCGGCGCGTCCTGCATCGCGTGCCACAGTCAGCCGCAGGGCACCCGGCCGGCGATCGTGAACGCCGACGGCAGTGGTGGTCACCACCTGGGTTCGGGTGTACTGACCGACGACGACTGCGTGGTCTGTCACGACATGTCGCAGCACCAGCAGGGCACGGTGCGCCTGTGGGACGATCCGAACAACCACGTGAGCTCGTTCGCGGTGACGGGCGATCCGGCGCAGTTGGTGCCGTTCTGCGACGCCTGCCACGTGAACATGACGCACCCGACGACGCACACGGTCGGTGCGCCGTGGGAGCCGGCGTGCACGGAGTGCCACGAGCTGCACGACCCGGCCAACGGCAACCTGTCGCTGGTTCGCGACGTGGTTCATAACAACACGCTGGGTCAGGACCTGCCGGTGGTCTTCACGGCCCGCAGCGGCCCGAACAGTTTCGACGACGGCGACCCGGCGGCCAACGACGGCATCTGCCAGGTCTGCCACACCAGCACGACGTATCACCGCTACGACGGCAGCGGTACGCCCCACAACGACGGCACCGATTGCACCACGTGCCACCCGCACACGTCGGGCTTTGCGCCCACGACCGGTTCGTGTCTCGATTGTCACAACTCGCCGCAGGACAACGGCGACGGGATTCCGCCGGGCGGTCGGCGGGCGGTGGTGGACGAGTTCGGCTGGGCCAGCCACCACTTGCAGGGAGCCAGCCTGGATGATGCCGACTGCGTGGTCTGTCACGACATGTCGCAGCATCAGCAGGGTTACGTGCGGCTCAAGAACGTCGATGATCCCAACAACGCCGGGGCGGTCACGGTGCTCACCGGCGATCCGGCGTCCGACCAGGCCGTCGCCGCCGCGCTGGAGGGCTTCTGCCTGGCCTGCCACGATGCCGACGGTGCGGGCGGCAGCGCCCCGTTCACCGATGGGATCATGCCGGCGGCGATCGACGCGGTCGCCTGGGCAGACGCCGCGCACAAGCTGGGCGGACCGCTGACGCCCATGACCTGCTTCGGAGACGGCGAGACGTTCGGCTGCCACGCCACCGGGCACGGTTCGGCCAAGCGCAAGCTGCTGGCGCCGCCTGACGCTTCGCAGCCGCCGGTCGCCGGCGACCCGCTGCGTGAGGAAGAGGGCATGTGCTACACCTGCCACGATTCCGACGGGCCGGCGGGCACGGACATCGAGTCGCTGTTCGCGCTGAGCAGCCATCACAACGTCAGTGCGCTCGACCAGGGCGACGGATCGAAGGTGGAGTGCGTGAACTGCCACGATCCGCACGCCGCCAATTCGACCACGCCGCTGGCCGATCCGGACAGCGGCAGCCCGTGGACCGGCAGCGGGGTGGACTTCTGCCTCACCTGCCACGACGGCGCACCGCCGGCGGGAGTCTCGTTCCCGGCCAGCTCGCCGGGCACGGGGTATGACAAGTCGGCCTTCGTGGGCACGGCTCACGCCGACGGCATCGGCGCCCGGGCGTGTGAGCACTGTCACGACCCCCACGGTTCGGCCTACCAGGCGATGTTGCCGGACCGCTACGTCACGGCCGACTACAACGCCTACAGCTTCGGCGACGGGGACTATGCGGCCTGCTGGCTGTGCCACGACGAGTACGCCATCATCTACCAGGACAACCACTTCAAGAACCGCCACAAGAAGCACGTGGAAGGTGAGGACGCTCCCTGCCTGGTCTGCCACGACGTCCACGGTCCGACCGATGCCGGTGAGGCGGGTCTGATCGAGTTCTCCTACCCGTACCAGGCCGGTTACGACCTGCAGTTCATCGACGGCTACGACGCGAGTGCCGCGTTCTGGATCGACCCCGGGCAGAACCGCGGCTACTGCTACCTCAGGTGTCACGGCGAGAACCACCGGCCGGAGGACTACGATCGGCGCAGTTCGCCGGGCGTCGGTTGCACGCCGTGCCACAACCCTTGAGCAACGGCTGAGTGGCTCAATAGCCGCCGGCGGGCCGCCGTTCGCGGCCCGCCGGCGCTTTCTCGTTGGGTGGCTCCGGCCACGTGACAAGGCCGACGGGCGTGGTAGTATCTTCGGCGCCATGAAGGTCGAATCGATCAAGGATTGGGACGTTTGGGCCGAATTCCTGTCCGCAGAGCCGCAAGAGGCCATTCCCGAGGATCTGCCCGGGCAGTGGTGGGTGGCCCACACGCGGCCACGCAACGAAAAAGCACTGGCGCTTGAGCTGCGCAAACGCGGTGTCTTTCACTACCTGCCGCTGTGCGTGCGCACCAGCCGCTCGCGCAATACCGGCCGCGTCTCCAGGTCGATCGTCCCGGTTTTTCCGGGCTACGGGTTCATAAACGGCGACGAGAACGAGCGCGTCGCCGCCCTGACCACCAACCGCGTTGCCAGCACGCTGCCGGTGCCCGACCAGCAGCAACTGGTGCGCGAGCTGCGCCACGTGCAGCGGCTGCTGGCCACGCGCAGCGACTTCGACCTCGAGCCGTCGATCAAGGTGGGGCAGTGGGCGCGGGTGATAGCCGGCCCGCTGATGGGCCTCGAAGGCGTCGTCTGCCGCAAGATGTCCAGTGTGCGCCTGGCGCTCAACGTCGAGCTGCTGTCGCAGGCCGTGCTGGTCGAGGTCAGCCGCGACATGCTCGAGCCGATCGACCCGCCCGGCGGCGGCCGGTAATACGTCCCCGGCGCGTTCGCCCGGGCAGTGACCCGGTCCTGCCGGGGCAGGGGCGAACGGCGCGGGTGGAGGGGGGGACGATGGGCGGTATCCGACTCGAACGGATGACCTCTTCCTTGTAAGGGAAGCGCTCTAGCCAACTGAGCTAACCGCCCGTACGCGGCCTGGCCGCAGCATCCCTTAAGATACCATATTCATCGCCCGTGGCGAGCGCTTGACCGGGTTGTCGGGGGGATGCGATAGCCGCCTGGGCGCGTCCCAAAAAGGGTGCCCCCGGGCGGCCGGGAAGGGGGCTTGGCGGCGGGTGTTCAGGGGCGGCGGGGGCGGCAGGGGGATTCTGGGCGTTTTTCCGAGCTGGATTTGATACTCGGCGATGAGGGTGCCTAGCATCGAGCGGTCAGGCTGAAATCTACCCAGCCGGGCCATCGGCTTTCAGCCCCGGTTCCCGGGGTGCCGATATCAGTGCAGCCAGGGAGTTCGCGAAGCGAGCGGGGCGCTCAGACGGGGAAGGTGCGCGCCCTGACACCGCCCGAGGCTGCCGGGTGCGACGCCGACGGGGCCAGCGCGGTCCCGGCGTCGGCGCTGTGGAGCCATTTGGGGAGAGATTGAGATGAAGAGCCGAGTGTTTCTAGCTGTCGTGTCGCTGGCCTGTCTGGCGGCGGCCGGCGCGCAGGCAGAGACGTTGCTGTGGGACAACTACGCGGGCGGAATCGACGCCCTGCCCAACAACGGAGCCATCAACATGAGCTCCGAACGCAACACTCAAGTGGTCGAGTCCACCTGGGTGGTCGACGACGCCATCCTGAACGCCAGCCCGCAGCAGGATGTTCTGCTGACACGGCTCAACTGGTACGGCGCGCGCGATGCGGCCTACGACCCCTACGCGTCGGCGGACGTGATCTTTCTCGATCGCAGCTTCAACATCCTGCTTGAGCTCGACGATCTGAGCTTCAACATCGTGCAGGAACGCGACTACCTCGACCCCTTCTCGCGGCTCTACGAAGGCCAGGTCGACTTCGACGTGCCCGTCTCGGTCATGAACGACCTGGGCACCAATTCGTTCTACGTCGGCGTGCGGCTGGTCGGCTCGCAGCATCTCCAGGGCCGCAACCACTTCGTGGTCAGTTCCAGCGACAGCACGCTCTTCGGCGACACCGAGGGCTACATCAAGGCAGCGGTGTTCGGGGCCCCTGACTGGCGACCGGCCAGCGACGTGTGGTACGGTGCCCCGACGCCCAACATCAACTTCGAGTTCGCTTTTCAGCTCTACGGCGACATCGTTCCCGAGCCCACCAGCATCGGGTTGCTGCTGATCGGTGCAGCGGCACTGCTGCGGCGGCGCTAGGGGGCCAGAGACGGCAATGCGTGCTCCCGGCCGAAGGCGAGGGCGGTCGGGAGCCTCTGAGTAATAAGAGGCGATCGGTTTACCTTGGTTCTGCGAACTACGCCGGGCTCCCCCCACCCGACTGGAGCAGCATTCAGTTGGGCGGCTAGGCAGAACGAGGCCCAAGCCGATCGTCTTCTTTGCGCCTCGGACCGGCCGTTGACTGAAGACAGCCCCGCAATAAGCGACGCCGACCCTTGCTGGCAGGAGTCGGCGTCCGGGCGTAGTACGGCACGTGTGGGTGGAGAGGAAGGTTCAGTCGTCGTCGGTCGCGTCAGACAGCGAAGCCGCGACCGGCGTCGCGTGCTGGTTGTCCGGCAGGTTGCCGGTCCGTTCGAGGCCGCGCAGCGTGCCGGTGGTGCGGGGCAGGGCCTCGAGGGCCCGGCGCCGGGCGCGGCTCTTGGTTTCGGCCAGCGCCATGCGCACCTCGGCGAAGGCCTTCTTGACGTTGGCCAGGGCGGCCTCGGCGTTGCGGTTCATGCTGCGCAACGAAGTCAGCTCGCATTCGTAGAACTGCTGCTGCTCGATGAGCCGCATGTTCTCGCGTTCCAGGTGCGTCAGTTGGGCCTGGAGGTTCTTCTTTTCGGTCCGCAGTGATTCGAGCTTGTGCTGCAGGTCTTCGAGGCTGGCGCGCAGCTTGTCGTTGCGGTCCTCGCTGGCGCGCAGGTTCAGCTCGAGCTGCTTGCGCGCGTTGCGCGCCTCGTCGAGCTGGATCTGCAGCTCCTGGCCGCGTGCCTGCAGGGCGTTCTTCTCCTCGAGCAGCCCGCGGTTGGTCCGCTCGATCTGCTCGCACCTGGCCAGGGCGCTCTTGAGGTCGCTACGCAGGCCGTCGCGCTCCTTGCGCAGGGCCCACAGCTCCTGGAGCTGTTTGTTGGCGGCCTTGAGCTCGGAGGTCAGACGGGCATTGTCCTTTTCGACGCGCCCCAGTTGCTCTTCGAGCCGCTTGGAGCGCGTGTTGGCATCGGCGATTTCCTCCTCGAGCAGCGTGACTTCCTGCCGCACCTGCTCCAGCGCCTCCAGCCGCGTCTGGAGCGTGACCGTCTGCCACTCCAGCTCCTGCACGCGCTGCCGGGCGATCTGGTTCTGCTGGTTGGCTTCGGCCAGGCTGCGCTCGAGCGTTTCGCGCACCTCCTCGTACTGGTCGAGCTGATCCTCCAACTCGCGGATCACCGCCAGCACGTCGTCCCGCTCGTCGATGAAGGTGTCGGCCAGCCCGCGGCCGACGCCGCGCTCGTTGGTCCCGGACGGGGCCTGGCCGTTCGTCTGGGTCTGTGCGTTCGGCGGGCCGGCCTGGGCGGTCCGCTCGGGCACGGGGGTACTGGCCTGGGAGTTGCCGTCCTTGCGGCTGGTTTTGTTCTCGTGCATGGTCTGATCCTGACGGTCCGCCTCGCGGGGGCGCCGGTCTGCGGCCGTCCACCCGGCGCGGACGCCTGGCCCGCTGCTGGTCACGTTATCCGGACGCTGCTGGTGCGGGCGGGTCGCCGGTCGCCGGTGCCCGCCCTGTACGATATCGGCCCGAAGGCGCAGGGCGCTTGACAGACGTGAGATTCCGGGACGCAGCGGGCAACTTTTGCCGGCGGCGGGCGACGGGGCCAGATCATTTCCGGCGTCGGGCCTGCAGGCCCAATGCTGCGGGGCGGTGAGCGTCAGACGTCGAGGTTCTTGACGTGGATGGCGTTTTCGTCGATGAAGCGGCGGCGCTGTTCGACGTTCTCACCCATCAGGATGCTGAAAATCTGGTCGGCCTCGCTGGCGTCGATCTCGGCCTGCTCGGGGTCGGCGGTGTCGGCGCTGATGGTGACCTTGCGCAGCACCCGGCGGGCGGGATTCATGGTGGTTTCCCACAGTTCGTCGGGGTTCATCTCGCCCAGCCCCTTGAAGCGTTTGATCTCCCAGCCGCGCGAGCCGACCGAACGGATGCCGTCGGGCAAAGCCAGCAGGTTGTCCAGCTCGATGGGGTCGTTGTCGGCGTGCAGCAGGAAGAAGACCGCCGGGCTGAGTTCGCCGGTGACCTGCTCTTCGCGCTTGAGGAACAGATCGTCGACCTGGCAGCCGAAGTCGGCCAGCCTGGCGAAATCGCTTTGCAGCTCGCGGGCTTCGGTGAGATCGTGGCGGACTACGTCGCGCCCGCTGCGGATGCGCTCGCGGCGAAACTGCTCGAACTCGTCTTCGCTGTAGAAGAAGGCTTCCGAGCCGTTGTGCATGGCGCGCACCACGGGCAGCCGGCCGTGGCGGTAGTACCGGCGTACGAACTGTTCGAGGTCGATCCCGCGCCGCGAGAGGATCTTGGCCTGCCGCTGGATGTGCTCGACCAGGCCCAGCAGCTCTGCGGTGGCCGACTCATCGAGCGTGCGCGGCTCGGCATCGGGGCTGCGGATCTCGAGCCGCGTGTTTTCCAGGCCCAGCTCGGCCAGGCGGCGGTTCAGCTCGGCGTCGTCGAGCACGTAGTGCACCTGCTTGCCCTTGCGGAGCTGATAGAGCGGCGGCTGAGCGATGTAGATGACGCCCTTCTCGATCAGCGGCCGCAGGTGGCGGAAGAAGAAGGTCAGCAGCAGCGTGCGGATGTGCGAGCCGTCGACGTCGGCGTCGGTCATG
>CAZRSM010000222.1:0-15753 GCA_964602755.1 uncultured Planctomycetales bacterium | reverse complement strand
GCATGGCCCGGTCGGCGGCGGTCACCAGCGGCTGCAAGTCGACCTCGATCTCGCACTGCCCCGGCGCGCCGACCTCGTGGTGGTGGTAGCGGACGGGAATGCCCAGCTCTTCGAGTACCAGGCAGATTTCGGTTCGCAGGTCGTGCAGATGCTCGGCCGGCGGAACCCGCAGATAGCCCTGCTTGCGGTTGATGGCCACGGTGCTGCCGTCGGGCTCGGTTTCGGCCGAGTGAATGTCGACCGTGATGTGATACGGCGTATTGATCACATCGACGCTGTCGAGCACGTGGAACTCGAACTCCGGCGCCATCCAGGCCTCGTCGGCGATGCCGGTGCTGCGCAGGTACTCGACCGCCCGCACGGCGATGTTGCGCGGGTCGTTGGGCAGCGGGGCGCGCGTGTCGGCCGCCACGGTCTGGCAGAGGAAGCTCAGCGTGGGGCGCTCGAAGAACGGATCGATAAAGGCACTGCCGGGCAGCGGCATGGCGACCACGTCGCCGCTCTCGACCTTGCCGAAGCCCGAGCCGGATGAGCCGTCGTAGCCGACGCCCAGCTCGAAGTGCTGCTGCGTGAATTGGCGCGCCGGGATCGTGATATGCAGCCACTGACCGGCGATGCCGACCACCTTGAGGTCGACCATGTCTATCTTGTTGCTGCTGATGTACTTAAGCGCTTCGGTGGCATCTGCGAACATGCGATCTCCCCTGCTGAGAACTCCCTGGTTCCCGCCGTGACGCGCGCCATGCAGTTAACCAGCACGTTTTGTTCCAACCGCCGCAGCGGGGCCGTGGGCCGGCCATAGAGGACACTTTGGATCCCGTATACTGATGACCAATCGGGGGCGTGTGCGATCCGAGAGGTGGAAAGGAGCAAACGGCGGTGATGCACTCAACGAAGAAGCGGATTTCCGCGGGGGTGCGCGTGAGGGTCAAGGAACCGGGCCCGGTGCCGGGCTGGTCGACCTGGGAATGCGACGGCCACCGCACCTCCAACAGCGTCAAACGCCGTCTGCAGCAACTGTTCTTCAAGGGTGATCGCCGCATTACGGCCGCCGTGGTCTACATTGCCAGCGAAGCCGAGCGCAACCGCCTCAAGCGCGACAATCGGCTCAAGGTAGAACTGCGCGACCCGGCCGGCTGCTCGATCGTCATCACCGCGTGCGCGGAGAACCTCTGCGTGGCCTGACGTGGCCTGCTTGCAAGCCGGTATGCAGACCCGGCACTGCAAGCCTCGTTGCCTGTAGTGCCGGGCAGAGGCCGATCCCGGGCGACTTGGGTGCAGATCTGTTCAGGCCGTCGGTTGCGGGCGGGTGAGCTGGCTCGACAGCAGGTTGTACAGCCATGCGATCACGGCACCGCAGATCAGGCCGTCGCCGAGGGCCCACAGCAGGCCGATGAGGCTGCCGAGAGGGCTGATGTCGTAGCCGCGGTAGATGCGGCCGATGAGGGTCACTTCGCCGGTGGGGCCGTCGAAGGCGATGATCCACCAGGTGATGGCCAGCAGTCCGAATCCCCACACGATGGCGCCGGTCAGCGCCGCAGCCAGGACATTTAGTTTCATCACGCACCCCCACACGAGTTGAGAGAAGCCGGCCGGAAAGGGCTTCCCGCCAGCGTATCGTACGGGCTGGTGGCGGTTTTTCCCCGAGGAGATCGCTGGGGGGCGGATCGCAGACGGGCGCAAAGCGAAGCGCCCGTCGGCCCCGAGCGGCCCGGGCGCTGCAATGGATGGCTGGCCTGACGCTGGTCCGCGGTTTGCCGCGGTTACTGTGCGCTGATCTTGACGCAGTCGCCGACACTGGCCAGATCGCGGATGACGTCCATGGTGGCCCGCACGCAGAAGACCTTGCCGGGCGCGACGTGGGCGGCCGGTTTGGATTTCATCTGGTGGTGCCAGTATTTGCCGCCGCGGATCCACTCCTGCCACGAGGGCCGCTTTTCCTTGCGACGGCGATGGGCCCGCGCGACTTCGGGATCCTTGGCGCAGATACGTTGCAACGTCTTGAGCGCGGCCGCCCGACGTGGGGCCGCGGTGATCTCGATCTTGATGGTCGATCCTGGCTTGATGTCCATCACGCACCTGCTTCGTCACGATCGCCGGTGGCGGCTCGCAGCGGCCGCCTGGGGCGCAAACACCGGCCGGCACACGCACCGGGCCGCTTACGGGTGGTCGGTCGCGTTGACCTGAGCCGTGTACTATATGGTGAGCGGTGGGCGCATGCAAGCGCGCCGCGGCAGCTTGACAGATTATCGCAAAGCGGGCAACAATACGCGCTTTGGGAACGGCAAATGGGCGTACAACTCGTAACTTCAGCAGACGGTAAAAGTTACGACCCTCCGCTGCCTCAGGTCGGGGGGCGTTTGCGCGATGGCGCGCTGGTGATCCTCCCCACCGAGACGGTCTACGGCGTGGCCGCGGCGGTAACGGCGTCCGGGGCGCTGGAACGCTTGCGCCGCATCAAGGGCCGTCAGCAGCAGCAGGCCTTCACCGTGCATATCTCCAGCCCCGCCGACGCGAAGCTCTATGTCGCCGATCCGGGGCCGATCGGCCGGCGGTTGGCCCGGCGGGCGTGGCCGGGGCCGCTGACGCTGATCTGCAACGTTGCCCAGCCCGAGCGGGAGGCGGTGGCCCGGCGGTTCCCCCAGGCCGATCTGGGCGAGCTGTATCACGAGCGCAAGATCGGGCTGCGCTGTCCGGACCATCCGGTGGCGCGCGAACTTCTTGCGGCGGCGGCGGTGCCCGTGGTGGCCAGCAGCGCCAACCGGGCCGGCGCGGCGCCGCCCACCGATCTCTCGGCGGCCTTGCGGAGCCTGTCGGCCGACGAGGTGGATTATGCTGTGGACGCCGGCCGCACGCGGTACAATTCGGCATCCACGATCGTCGAGATCACCGGGCAGGGCTGGACGCTGTTGCGGGAGGGCGTGCTCGATCGGCGAACCGTCCGGCGGCTGGCGACCTCGGAGATCGTCATGGTGTGCACGGGCAACTCGTGCCGCTCGCCGATCGCCGAGTATCTTTTCCGCCAGCGACTGGCCGAGCGGCTGGGGGTGTCGGTCGGGCGGCTGCGCGAGCTGGGGTACGTGGTGTCGTCGGCCGGGACGGGGGCGATGTTCGGCGGGTCGATTTCCGAGCATTCCCGGGAAGAACTGGCCCGACGGGGCATCGATGCCAGTGGTCACCGCTCGCAGCCCGTGACCGTCGAACTGATCCAGCGGGCCGAGCGCATCTACACGATGGCCCCGGAGCACCGTGAGACCATCCTGGCGATGGTGCCCGACGCGTCCGGGCGGGTGTTGCCGCTCGATCCGGCGGGCGCGATCGCCGATCCGATCGGCGGCGGCGCCGAGGATTATCGCCGCTGTGCCGCCCAGATAGAGAAAGCCGTGGACCTGCGGCTGGAGGAGTACCTGAATGAAGATCGCGATTGGTAGCGACCATCGGGGCTACGAGGCCAAGGAACGCATCAAGGCCGTCATCATGGAACTGGGCCACACCGTGGTCGATCATGGCACCAACTCGCGAGATTCGTGCGATTATCCCGACCTGGCGTTCGCCGTGGCCAGCGACGTGGCCGAGGCCCGCGCCGACCGCGGCATCCTGCTGTGCGGTACCGGCCTGGGCATGTCCATCGCTGCCAACAAGGTCCCGGGCGTGCGGGCCGCTTTGTGTCACGACGAGCTGACCACGCAACTGGCCCGGCGACACAACGATGCCAACGTGCTGTGCCTGCCGGCCGACCTGGTCGGCGACGCGCTGATGCGCAGCATGGTCGAGACCTGGCTCAACACCGAGTTCGAAGGGGGCCGACACGAGCGCCGTGTCAACAAGATCAAGCAGTACGAGCAGGCGCACTGTTGTAACCAGCAGCAGGCCGGATCGTAGGTCGACCGCGCCTGCGGGCCGTCGCGAGGCGGATGCCGCCAGGCGCCACCGACCGGCCCCAAGACTGCAATTCTGACAGCCCGCGCGGCCCCCCCGCCGGCGCCCGCGGCGCAACTGGCCAGTATATAATAACTTGCGGCAACGGTCGGCGGCCGCTCCCTGGTACGACGTTTGCAATTCCGATCGGGGAGGCTGACCACTATGTCACAACATGTGCGAGACTACTACGAAGTGCTCGGCGTGCCGCGCAACGCCAGCGACGAAGAAATCAAGCGCGCCTATCGTCGCGCGGCGATGAAGTATCACCCCGACCGCAACAAGGGTGACAAGCAGGCCGAGCAGCTTTTCAAGGAGATAAACGAGGCTTACGAGGTCCTCTCCGATCCCGACAAGCGGGCCAAGTACGACAAGTACGGCCACCACTGGAAGCAGGCCGAGGCCTACGAGGCCGCCGGCATCGATCCGCATGCCGGCGTGCGCTGGTCGACCGGGCCGGGCGGCTACCGCGTCTACGTCGATGGCGACATTCCCGACAGTTTCGGGGGTTTCGATTTCGACGATTTCGGCAGCCTGTTCGGGCACGTGGGACGTGGCCGCACGGCCACCGCCGGGCGACCGCGGCCGCAGCGCGGACGCGACATCGCCGGCGAGCTGCACCTGACGCTGCGCGAGGCCTACCACGGGTGCTCCAAGATGGTGCAGGTGCAGGTGCCCGAAGCGTGCCCGGATTGCAGTGGCGCCGGCCACGCCAACGGGCGGCTGTGTCGCGGCTGCAACGGTGGCGGCGAGATCCTGCGTCGCCGGCAGATCGAGGTCAAAGTGCCGGCCGGCGTGCGCGACGGCACCAGGGTGCGTTTGAGCGGACAGGGCATGGCCGGGACCGGCGGCGGTGCCAGCGGCGATCTGTTCATCACCATCCGCCTGCGGCCGCACCCGGTCTTCCGCGTGATCGGCAGCGACGTGGAACTCGACCTGCCCGTGGCGCCGTGGGAGCTGGCCCTGGGCGCGACAGTGGACGTGCCCACGCTGACCGGCACGGCGAGCGTCAAGATCCCGCCCAACACGCCCAACGGGCGGGTCATTCGACTGCGCGGCCTGGGCTGGCCGACGCGCGACGGAAAGCGCGGCAACCTGCTGGTGCGGCTGGTGGCGGCGGTTCCGCCGGCGACCACCGCCGCCCAGCGCGAAGCCTATCGTCACCTGGCCGAGTCGTTCGCCGGCTCGGTGCGTGACCAGTGGCGACAGCGGGCCAGGCTGTAGGCGCGTCGGGGCGGCGGGCTTTCGGCGGGGGCGCTGGTCGCTATATTGGCCATTCATGAGCACCAACCCCGAGGCGCCGTGGACGATCGCGCGGCTGATCGCCTGGACGCGGCAGTATTTCGAACGGGCCGGGCTGGATGCGCCGCGCCTGTGTGCCGAGATACTGTTGGCGCATGCGCTGGGCTGCGAGCGCATCGAGCTGTACACGCGCCACGAGACCGTTCCGCCGGCCGACGTGCTGGCGCGCTACCGCGAGCTGGTACGCCAGGCGGCGCAGGGACGGCCGATCGCCTACCTGACCGGCACCAAGGAGTTCTTCTCGCTGAGTTTCAAGGTGACCGAGGCGGTGCTCATCCCGCGGCCGGAAACCGAAGTGCTGGTGGAGCGCGTCATTCACCTGGCCCGTCACAGCGATCAGGCCATCGCGCGCATCTGCGACGTGGGCACCGGCAGCGGTTGCATTGCAATTGCGCTGGCACACAACCTGCCCGAGCTGGTCATCTGCGCCAGCGACATTTCGCCGGCGGCGCTGGCCGTGGCCCGCGAGAACGCCGAGCGGTTGGCCGTCGGCGGGCGCATCGAGTTCCGCGAAGGCGACCTGCTCGAACCGTGGCGTGATCAGCCGCCTTTCGACCTGATCGCCAGCAATCCGCCGTATATCTCCGAGGCCGAGCTGCCCGGGCTGCCGGCCAACGTGCGCGACCATGAGCCGCGGGCGGCGTTGCTGGCCGGGCCGGACGGGCTGGCGGTGCATCGCCGGCTGATCGCCCAGGCGCCGGACTACCTGCGGCCCGGCGGGCATCTGCTGCTGGAAGTTGCCTTTGACCAGGCGCCGGCGGTGGTGCGTCTGCTGGACGAATCCGGCTGGCGTGATATCGTGACATACCGTGACACCTTGCAGCACGAGCGGGTGGTCCACGCCCGCCGGCCCGGCTGAGCCGGGTGCCGACTGACCTGGTCGGATGTGAATCAGGAGCCGAGAACCGTGGGTCTGCCATTTTTCCAAATCAGCGGCAACAACCGCCTGCGGGGGACGGTGCGTATCAGCGGCGCCAAGAACGCCGCCTTGCCGATCATGGCCGCCTGCCTGCTGTGCGAGGACGAGGTGATCCTGCACGACGTGCCCGACGTGGCCGACGTGCGCTTCCTGGCCGATCTGCTGCGCAAGCTGGGCGTGGAGGTCGAGCGGCGCGAAGACGGCGCCCTGCGCCTGGTGGTCCGCGACGAGATGAACTGCACCGCCGAGTACGACATCGTGCGCAAGATGCGCGCCTCGGTCTGCGTGCTCGGCCCGCTGCTGGCCAAACGCCACAAGGCCCAGGTGGCCATGCCCGGCGGCTGCGCCATCGGCGACCGCCCGGTCGATCTGCACGTGCGCGCCATGAGCCTGCTGGGCGCCGATATCGACCTGGTCAGTGGCGACATCGTCGCCAAGGCCAAGCGCCTGCGCGGCACCGAGATGTTCCTGGGCGGGCCGTTCGGCTCGACCGTGCTCGGCACCGCCAACGCCATGATGGCCGCCGTGCTGGCCGAAGGTACCACGGTGATCGAGATGGCGGCCTGCGAGCCGGAGGTGGTCGACCTGGCCAACTTCCTGGTCAAGTGCGGAGCCTCGATCACGGGACAGGGTACGCCGCGGATCATCATCGAGGGCGTCAAGCAACTGAAAGGTTGCGAGTACCGCATTATCCCCGACCGCATCGAAGCCGGCACTTTCATGGTGGCGGCGGCCATCACCAACGGCGAGCTGGACCTCCAGAACTGCCGCCTGGATCACCTGATGGCCTTCGTCGATCGCCTCAGCGCGATCGGCGTGCACGTCGAGCGCAAGGAGGACGGCACCGTCAACGTCTCCTCGGCCCGGCGGCTCGAACCGGTGCAGGTCACCACGCAGCCCTTCCCCGGCATGCCCACCGACCTGCAGGCCCAGATCATGGCCCTGCTGTGCCTGGCCGACGGCAACAGCGTGATTACCGAACGGATCTTCCCCGACCGCTTTCTGCACGTGGCCGAGCTGGCCCGCATGGGCGCCCGGCTGCACAAGGCCGGCCCGACCGTCATCGTCCAGGGCGTCAAGCGGCTGATCGGTGCCCCGGTAATGGCCTCCGACCTGCGGGCGTCGGCGGCCCTGGTGCTGGCCGGCCTGGCGGCCCGCGGCGCGACCCGCGTCCACCGCATCTACCACATCGACCGCGGCTACGAACGCATCGACGAGAAACTGCGCGCCGTGGGCGCCGAGATCGAACGTCTCGAGGGCGACGAGGAATGAAACCACCAGGCGGTGGCCGTCTGAGTCGGCGGAAGCTGATGCTGGTCGCCTGCGCGGCGGCGCTGGTCTGGCCGGGCTGTCAGCGCTCGACGCCGCGCGAACAACCCGAGGTGGTGGTCTACACCGCCCTGGACCGCGAGTTCTCCGAACCGGTGCTCGAGCAGTTCACCCGGCAGACCGGCATCCGTGTCAGGGCGGTCTACGACACCGAGTCGACCAAGACGGTCGCGCTGGCCAACCGCATCCGGGCCGAGGCTCGGCGTCCGCGCTGCGACGTCTTCTGGAACAACGAAATCCTCAACACCATTCAGCTCAAACGCGAGGGGCTGCTCGAAGCGTACGCCAGCCCGGCGGCGGCCGACTTTCCGCCGCAGTTCCGCGACCCGGAGGGCTACTGGTACGGCCTGGCGGCCCGGGCCCGCGTGCTGATCGTCAACACCGAACTGGTGCCGCCCGAGCAGCGGCCACGTTCGATCTTCGAGCTGACGCAGCCGCGCTGGCGCGGACGGGTCGGAATCGCCAAGCCGCTGTTCGGCACGACCGCCTCGCACGTGGCGGCGCTGTTCGCCGTCCTGGGTGAGCAGCGGGCCCGGCGGTTCTTCGACGCGCTGGCGGCCAACGAGGTGCGCGTCCTGTCGGGTAACAAGGCCTGCGCCGAGCTGGTCGGCGCGGGGCAGCTCGCGGTGGCCCTGACCGACACCGACGACGCGTTGATCGAACGCGACCTGGGACGCCCGGTGCAGATCGTCTTTCCCGACCAGGGGACTGACCAGCAGGGGACGCTGGTGCTGCCCAACACCGTCGCGATCGTCAAGGGTGCTCCGCATCCGCAGGCCGCGCGGGTGCTGGTCGACTTTCTGCTTTCGCCGCAGGTCGAGCAGATGCTGGCCCGCGGGCGCTCGGGGCAGATTCCGCTGTCGCGCCGCTGCCAGGCCAGGTCGCGGCTGGGCGACCTGAGCGGCCTGAAGGCCATGGAAGTCGATTTCGAGCAGGCCGCGGCGCGTTTTGCCGACGCCGCGCGGTACATCGAGCGGCATTTCCTGGATTGACGCGGCCCGGAGGGGCCCGGTGCACCACGCGTGGTACTGCCGATCGGTCTGCGGCGACGCTATACTGCAGGCGTGCGGGCTTCTTGTGCCTGCCCGGGGGTGCTGGCGAGACGAGTGGGGGGGCGATGGTCGCCGCGCAGCGTGAGGTTTGGGAGTCGTGTCGATGGTAACCGCCACTGCCCGCAGCAGACCGCGCATCCGCCTGATCAATCCCAACTCGCCGCTGAGCAACATCACCATGCCCGAGTTGATCCGGAAGATGACCTTCACGCGCAAGGCCATCTTCGCCCCGACCGGGTTGACCATCTGTGCCGCGGTGATGCCCGAGGAGTGGATCGTCGAGGTGGTCGACGAGTGCACGCTGAGCAGGCCGCACGTGCCGCGGGCCGACGTGGACATCGTGGGCATCTCGGCCATGACGTCGCAGGCTCTACGGGCTTATGAACTGGCCGACCAGTACCGGCGCCTGGGCGTGACCGTCATCATGGGCGGCATCCATCCCAGTGCTCTGCCGGACGAAGCGCTCGAGCACTGCGACGCGGTGTGCAAAGGCGACGCCGAGTCGACCTTGCCGCACCTGATCGCCGACTGGCAGGCGGCGCGCCGCGCCGGCCGCGATCCGCGCAGCGGCCTGAAGCGCATCTACGACTGGGCCGCCTGTCCGCCGGCCCCGATCGCCACGCCGCGCAAGGACCTGCTCGACCCGCACGATTACCTGATCGCCAACCCGATCCAGACTACGCGCGGCTGCCCGCACCGGTGCAACTTCTGCACCACGCCGGCGGTCTTCGGACACAAGTACCGCCAGCGGGCGATAGAGGACATCGTCGAGGAGATCAGGCAGGCCAAGGAAGAGCACCGCGCCTGGTGCTACATCTTTGCGGACGACAACTTCGGCGGCAAACAGCACTGGGCGCGCGAGCTGTGCCAGGCGCTCAAGCCGCTCAAGATCGCCTGGGCCACGCAGTGCGACTGCCTGATTGCCAGCAACGACGCCCTGCTGCGCGACATGAAGGAAAGCGGCTGCGTGGGGCTGATCCTGGGCCTGGAAAGCCCCAAGCGCGACACGCTGGCCGAGGCCGGCAAACGCTTCGTTACGCCCGAGACCTACGAGTGGCGCATCCGCAAGATCCAGAGCTACGGGATCAACCTGTGGGGGGCCTTCATCTTCGGGTTCGACCACGACGACTGGAAAGACTGCCGCGACGCCTGCCGTTTCGCCCAGCGCATGAACCTGTCGATGAGCTGCTATCCGATCCTGACGCCGTATCCCGGGACGGCCTTCTTCGAGCAGTTCCGGCGCGAGGGGCGCATCCGCAGCTACGACTGGCAGCGTTACAACGGCGCCTCGGTGGTCTACGAGCCGCGGCGCATGACCCCGGCCGAGCTGCGCCACGCCCAGATGGCGGCCTTCGCCGAGTTCTTCTCGCTCGGCTCGGCGCTGCGGCGGCTGCGGATCTGGCCGCTCAAGTGGCGCTCCTGGATCGCCAATGTGGCCATCTGGAAGGGCATTCGCTACTACTACGCCTCGCGCGGGCGGCCCGTGCCGGCTTTCCGCGATTTTCTCTATCGCGATCCGCGCGTCTGGCGCCACACGCCTGCCGATGAGGCCGACGGCCCCGCAGACCAGCCGCCGGCCGACGACCAGCATCCCCTGGACAAGGCGGCCGTCTGCGCCGGCGGTGCCTCGCTCGACCGCCTGGCGGCCATCGCGGTCGCCAACAGTGATCCGTTCGTTCAGGCCGCCGAGCGGCTCGCCGCCAGTCGACGACCGGGCCACTGAAGCTGCCTCGTCCGACCGCTGGCCGGACGGAGCGGCCTTGGGCCGCGGCGGCGCCTGCGCCGGCGGCGGTAACGGCGAATCGGCGACCTGCGTTAGTCTCCGGCCGGCGGGCGCACTAACATCTTGGCGACCAACGGCCCCCAGGAGTCTCGATCGTGCTGCCCAGGCGCAAGACACGGCAGGTGAAAGTCGGCGCTGTGCCCATCGGCGGCACTGCGCCGGTGAGCATCCAGAGTATGACTTCGGTCGCCACGCACGACGCGGAGGCCTGCATCGCGCAGATCAGGCAACTGGCGGTGGCCGGGGCCGACCTGGTACGCGTCGCGGTGCCCGAGAAGCGTGATACCGCCGCCCTGCCGGAGATTCTGGCCGCCAGCCCGGTTCCCATCATCGCCGACGTGCACTTCCACTATCAGCGGGCGCTCGAGGCCGTGGCCGCCGGCGTGCACAAGATCCGCCTCAATCCCGGCAACATCCGGGACCGCGAGCAGGTGCTGGCGGTCATCGCGGCCTGCCGCGAGCGCGGCATTCCCATCCGCATCGGCGTCAACGAGGGCAGCATCGTCGAACGGCGCGACGCCGATCGGCGGGCCGCCGAGCGGTCCGTGCTGGCCGAAGACTCGGTCGGCGGGCCGGTGCGGCTGATGGTGGACAAGCTGGCCGAATACATCCGCATATTCGAACAGGCCGACTTCCGCGACCTGGTCCTGGCGGCCAAGAGCATCGATCCGCGGGTGGTGATCGCCGCCTCGCGGGCCATCAGCGAACGCTGGGACTATCCGCTGCATCTGGGCGTGACGCACGCCGGCCCGCCGGAGACCGGACGCATCCGCTCGATCGCGGCGTTGGGGGCGCTGCTGGCTGCGGGTATCGGCGACACGGTGCGGATCAGCTACGCCGCCGACCCGGTACAAGAGGTCGAGGACGCCAAAGGGCTGCTCTGCTCGCTGGGCCTGCGGCGGCGCAGCGAGCCGGAGCTGATCGCCTGTCCCACCTGCGGGCGCATTCAGGTGGACCTGGTCAAACTGGTGGCCGACGTGCGCCGGGCGCTGGCCCGCGAGATCGACCTGCCGATCAAGGTGGCGGTGATGGGCTGCGTGGTCAACGGGCCGGGCGAGTGCGAAGGCGCCGACGTGGCCATCTTCGCCGGCGACGGCAAGGGCATCATCTATGTGCAGGGCGAGAAGCGCCAGGTCGTGCCCGAAGACCAGATGCTCGCGGCCCTGCTGGCAGAATGCCGCCGGCTCGCCGAGCAGGTGAAGCGCGGCGCGGCGAGACTGAAGAACGCCGCGGTGGAGATAGCGCCGCCCGGTTCCTGATACGCAACGATCGCAGCCCCAGCCGCCGGTGGCCGGTTGTCCCGCTCATTCGGGACAGTGTCGCCGGCACGACGGCTCGCCAGGACGGCAGGCCCGCATCGACCAGCCGGGCCGCTGGGCGGCGGCGCTGGGCTGGTCACCGAGCACCTGGCGGGCCTCGCTCAGCAGCCTGGCGGCGATGCCGGCGTCCACAGCCAGCACGCGGGTGTTCTCGTCTTGCGCACGTCGCAGAGCCTGGCGGGCCGCGGGCAGGTCGCCGAGCCGCAAGTGCACCATCGCCAGGGCGGCGAAGACCTCCTTGCTGCGGTGGTGCGCCAGCTCGTCGGCCCGCTGCAGCTCGCCGAGCGCCGCCTGGCAGTTTCCCAGACGATACTCGAGTACGCCCACCGCGCAGGCGTAGACCGCGTTCTCGGGGGCCAGCTCCGCGGCGGCGCGGGCCCAGTTCAGGGCCACCTGGTATTCGCCGGGCTCGAGGCCGGCCGTGAGCGTGGGCAACTGGGCGCGCTTGAGGAACCACTGCGGATCGCGGATCAGCTCGTCGAAGTGCTCGCGGGCGAAACGGCGGACCTCGTCCGGCAGCCGTACGGCGCCGGCGTCATCCAGCAGCGCCCGGGCCCCGGACGGCGATTGCGCCGGCGGCGCGGCCAGCACGTCCCAGACGGCGTCCTGCGCCCGCCGGGCGATGGCCCGCTCGCGCATCAGGCGTCGCCGCTGGTCGGCGTCGCCGTAGACGCCGTAGGCTTCCCACAGCCGGACCACGTTGTCGGTGCCTTCCGAGCCGCCCGAGGCCGAGGCCAGCCGCCAGCCGCGCGAGTCGAAGGCCAGCCGCGTCACCGCGCCGGCGTGGCCGCGCAGCGTGGCCACCTCGAGGTGGCTGTCGAGATCCCAGATCCTGATGGTGCGGTCGAACGAGCCCGAGGCCAGGCGCGGCTGCGTGGGATGGAAGGTGACCGAGAAGACGGATGACGTATGCCCCTCCAGCGGGGGTTCCAGGGGTTCCAGACGCATGCCGGCGTCGGTGTGCCGTACGGCCCAGAGGCGGATGGTTCTGTCGCACGAAGCCGAGGCCAGCAGGCGCGCGTCCGGGCTGAGCGCCAGGTCGGCGATCGTCGATCCGTGCGCGAGATAAGGGGCCCCGGGCCCCGGGGCCTGGTCTTCCACGCTCCACACCTGGAGCCCCGCGTCGGCGCTGCTGATGGCGTTGAGGTTGCCGGCGCTGGCGGCCAGCCAGTGACCGGCGGAGTCGAGGAAGACCAGGTCGCTGCAGATGGCGGGCCGGCGGGCGGGCATCGTGGCGATGAGTCGGGGATGGCCGAGGTCGGTGATATCCCACACCCGGATGGTGCCGCGGTGGTCGCCGGCGGCCAGGCGCTTGCGGTCCGGGCTGAGCGCCAACGCGCTGAAGCTGCGGAACCGGTCCGGGTCTTCTGGCAGAACCTCGACCAGCCGACGCGGGCGGGCCGGCTCGGTGATGTCCCAGATGAGCACCCGGCCAGATACCAGCGCCGGGTCCGCGGGGCGGCCACTGGCGGTGGCCAGCAGCACGCGCCGGTCGCGCTTCCAGCACGCCAGGGCCTCGATGCCCTCCGCGGCACCCAGGAACCGCCGGGCCACGGGCACGGCGCGCTGGACGTCCCAGACGATGAAGCTGTTGTCGCCGCCGCGTCCAGCACTGATCAGGAAACGGTCGTCGGGGGTGAAAGCGACACTGGAGACGCTGGTGAAGTGCTCGCGCAGCACGGGTACGTCGGGAGCATCCTGGACCCAGGTGCGCAGCGACTCGAACGAGGAGCTGACCATCGTACTGTCGGCCAGCACGGTCAGGGTGTGGATCTTGTCAACGTGACCGCGGAGCGTGTTGAGCAGGCGCTGGTGGCGGACGTTACCGACGCCGCGCCCCATGCAGTCAGCGGCCGGCACGTCTTCGCGCACGTCCCAAACCCGTACGCTGGCGTCGATCGAGCCGCTGACCAGGCGCGTGCCGGTGCGGTCGAAGGCCACCGCCGTGACCCCTTCTTCGTGTCCTATGAGAATGCCGACCTGGCCTGCCGACAGGGGCGTATCAGGAGGATTGCGGGCGGCGGTGTAGAGGGGTTCGACGTCCCACAGGCGAATGGTCTTGTCAAGTGCTGCGGTCGCCAGCCGGCGGCCGTCGGGGCTGAAGGCCACCGCGGTGACGTGGTCGGTGTGGCCACCGAGGACCGCCAGGGCATCGTGCCGGGCGCCCGGCGGGCCGGCCAGGGCGGCGTCGACGCTCCAGATGCGCGCGGTGTTGTCGCGCGAGCCGGCCGCGAGCAAGGCTCCGTCACCCGGGCTGAATGCCAGCGCCGGGCACGTGCGCGCAAAGCCGGTAAGCACCGCGGCGGGCGTCCAACGGACCTGCTCGTCGGGCGACGGCAAGCGACGCGGATCGCGCAGGTCCCACAGGCCGATCAGACCGTCGTCGCAGCTCACTGCCAGGATCGGCTGCGAGGGGTGGAAAGCCAGGCGTTTCGCCGACCACTCGGCGGCCGTCCAGCGGGAGACCAGCGCCGGGGGCTGATCCGGCAACAGCCGCCAGAGGTGGACGACACCCGGCTCCGGTTTGCGCCCGCTGTACGCGACCGCCAGCCAGGTTCCGTCGGCACTGAGTGCGCATTGTCCCGTTATCCGTCCTGGAATCCCAGGCACCTGCACGGCCACCTGGCCGGTCGAGAGGTCGTACACGGACACCCCGGTTAGCCCGGTGGTGAGGTTTCCGATCGCCGCGGCCAGATGCCCGCCCTGGGCATCGACCGCGATCGAGTTGATCCGCCAGGGCTGTTCCGCGGTCGCGATGACGCCGAGGCTCTGGTCGACGCGGGCCGAGAGGTGGTACCACTCCCAGCCGCACTGCCGGGCGTACTGTTTCTGGAGGGTTGCGAGCAGGATCCGGGCGGTGGCGGGGTCGCTGGTCTGCAGGGCGCGCTCCACGGCGGCGATCTTGGCGCCGTAGGCCAGCACGTTGGCGCGGTCGCGCTGCTGGCGTGTGCGGACCTGCGAGTTCCAGATTCCCAGGGCGGCCAGGCCCGTCAGCAGGGCCACAAACAACGTGGCGATCGTGGCGGCCTGCCAGGTGTGCCGCTGGATGTAGCGCCCCACGACGTAGCCCAGGCTGGGCGCCCGGGCGGCGATCGGCTGGCGGTTGAGCAGGCGGCGGATGTCAGCGGCCAGGTCGGCCGCCGAGGCGTAGCGTCGTTCGCGGTCCTTCTCGAGCGCCTTGAGCACGATGGTCTCGATGTCGCCGCGCAGGCGGGCGTTGATGGCCGAGGGTCGCCGGGGGGCGTGTTCTTTGATGATGCGGGTGGCCTGGTAGACGGTGGTGCCGCTGGCGTCGTAGGGCAGTTGGCCGGTGAGCAGTTCGAAGAGCACCACGCCCAGCGAGTAGACGTCGCAGCGCGTATCGAGGTCGTGCGGGTCGGCGTCGCACTGTTCGGGGCTCATGTACTGCATGGTGCCGATCAGTTGTCCGACGTGCGTCTGCTGGGTGGTCAGCGACATGTCCGAGTCGGTGGCCCGGGCCACCCCGAAGTCGATGATCTTGGGCTGGCCCGCCGAGTCGACCAGGATGTTGGCCGGCTTGAGATCGCGATGGATGATGCCTTTCTGGTGTCCGTGCTGGACGGCGTCGCAGACTCCGGTGAAGAGCCGCAGCCGCTGCTCGATGCTCAGGCGGTGGTGGTCGGCGTAGGCGGTGATGGTCCGCGCCCCGGGGACGTACTCCATCGCGAAGTAGGGCACGCGCACGCCGGCGATCTCGTGCATGCCGGCCTCGTACACCTGGGCGATGTTGGGGTGCCGCAGCCGCGCCAGCACCTGCGACTCGAACTGGAAGCGCCGCAGCGCCGCCGGCGCGGCCACCTGGTGTTTCATCACCTTGAGCGCCACCACGCGATGCGGCCGCTGCTGCTCGGCCCGGTAGACCCGGCCCATGCCGCCCGCGGCGATCAGATCCTTGACCAGATAGCTGCCCACACGCTGGCCGAGCAGCGGATCGCAGTCGGTGTCCTGCTCGTAGCCGCCGGAGGCGGTCCCCGAGCGGCGCCGGGCCGGCGCCTCGGACACCCTCAGAAAGTCGTCGCCGAGCTGATGGTAGTGGGCCAGCAGCGACTCGACCTCGCGGCGCAGCTCGCGGTCGGCGCCACAGGCGTGTTCCAGGAAGGCGGCCCGCTG
>CAZRSM010000221.1:0-1804 GCA_964602755.1 uncultured Planctomycetales bacterium | reverse complement strand
ACGGCCCGCACCGCCTTCGACCCGGAAGACTTCGTGACGCGCAACAACAGCGAGCTGGTGGCGGCGTTCGGCAATTTCGTCAACCGCACGCTGACCTTCGCCGCCAAGTACTTCGACGGCAAGGTACCCGACGCGGCCGGCCAGACCGACGCCGACAAGGCCCACCTCGCCGCCGGCGACGAGGCGCTGCGTAAGGTCGGCGAGAACATCGAGCAGCACCGCTACCGGGCGGCGCTCGAGGAGATGATGGCCTACGCCCGGGCGTGCAACCAGTATTTCGGCGCGCGCGAGCCCTGGCGGACCCGCAAGGAAGACCTCGCCGACTGCGGCGCCGCCATCGCCACGTGCATTCACGCCGTGCACTACCTGGCGGTGCTGAGCTACCCGTTCATGCCGGGCGCGGCCGAGCGACTGGTCGCGATGCTGGGGCTGGATCGCCCGGAGTGGCGCTGGCAGGCGCCGGCGCCGCTGCCGGCGGGGCACAAGCTGGGCGAGCCGCAGATCCTGTTTACCAAGCTCGAACCGGGGTGCATGGACTAGAAGGCGATCACGATGATTGCGCGGCGCTGCAACCTGTGGCTCGCGGGGGCCGGCCTGGCGATAGTGGCGGCCGTCGGCTGCAAGCAGAAACCCGAACCGCCCCCGCCGGCGGACTTCGCGCCGCGCCTCAGCAGCCCCGAACAGGCGGCGACCGACCTGCTGACCGGCCTGCAGCAGGTGGCCCGGCACATGGCGGCCGGCGAGACAACCGAGGCCCAGGCCTGGCGGGAGGCGCTGCGGCCGCTGGTGGATGCCGACTATCTGCGGCGGGTGCTGAGCGAACACCCGCGGATGGCTCTGGTCATCCGCGGCGAAGACTACGACGATATCGAGGGGATATTGCGCAATTGGGCCTCGGCGACGCTCTACTACATCGCCGGCGTGCAACTCGAGCGCATGTACCGCGTCCGCAGCGCGGCGGGGCTGGTGGAGCTGATCGTGCCGGCCCGGGGGGCCGACGACGAGGCCTTCATCAGGATCACCTGCATGCACGGTGCGGACGGTGCGTGGCGTGTGGCGCGGCTGGAGTTCGCCTATCCGCCGCCGGCGCCGGCCGGTTCGCAACCCGCCTCGACGCAGCCCGCGCCGGCCCCCTGACTGCGCCGATGCAGATGCGGAAACCACGCCCGTGAAACCTGCCCCGAGCGATTACCGACTGCTGGCGATCGACCTGGACGGCACGCTGCTGGACAAGCGGCACCAGGTCCCGGCCAAGGCCCGCGCCGCGCTGGCCCAGGCCCACCACAGCGGCCTGAAGATCGTGGTCTGTACCGGGCGCAGCTTCACCGAAACCCGGCCGATTCTCCAGCAGATCGCGCTCGATCTCGACGCCGCCATCACCGTAGGCGGGGCGCTCATCAGCGACGCCCGCAGCGGCCGCACCCTCGAGAGCCGCAGCATCCCGCTGCCGACCGCCCGGCAGGCAGCCGACTGGCTGCTGGGCTGGGGCTACGGCGTACTGTGGCTCTATGACGCCGACGAGGTGGGCTTCGACGGCTATCTGATCGAAGGCCGGCGGCGCCACCCGGCGGTGCAGCGCTGGCCGCCCGGGAGGCCCCACAATTCCCGCTGCGCAAAAAGGTTGGTGAGGTGACCACCATCTGCACCTACTGCGCCGTCGGCTGCGGTCAGGTGGTGGCCACGGTGGGTGGCAAGGTGGTCAACATCGAGGGGGACCCAGACCATCCCATCAACCGGGGGGCTCTCTGCAGCAAGGGCGCGGCCTCCCTCCAGATCATCAACAACCCGCGCCGACTCACCAAGG
>CAZRSM010000220.1:0-2154 GCA_964602755.1 uncultured Planctomycetales bacterium | reverse complement strand
TCGACCACCTTCGCCCACAGCAGCCGCGTCGTGCGCTGCTTGAGCTCGAGCTTCCCGATGCGGACCAGGTCGGCGTCGATCAGCTTGACAACCGCCGACGGTGGAGCGTTCTTCTTGCGACCGAGCAGCACGCCGTAGGTGCGCAGAAGCGCGTTTCTCACGATGCCGTCGACGCGCTCGTTGCCGAAGCCCTGGCAAGCACGCTTGATGATCGCCGCAAGCTCCTTGGAATCCTGCCCGCCCGCACGTTCGAAAGCCCGCAGTCTGCGCAGAAGCTCGCGGGCCCCGTGCCGACCGGGTGCCTTCCTGGTCACGGCAGTGCGCTGACCGGCAGCCTCGAAATCCCAGCTTTCGGCAATAGCCGCCATGATGGCTTCCGCTTCGGCATCGTTGGCGTGCTTGCCATCGGCCAGGGCCTTATGCAGCGCCTTGGCGAGACGCTGGTCCAGGTCACCCCCGCCCCCCTTGTAGTACTCGATCAGCCCCGACCGGAAGACCTCTCTTGCCGTGGGCGTAGTGAACTTGGACCGCAAATACCCGTCGATGAAGGCCAAGACCGACCTTTGATGTACTGCGTTGGTGTCAGGCAGACCGGTATCGTACCACAGCTCTTCAACCAGTCGCGCGGCGAGCTCCTCGTCGACGACCCTCCCGTTGCGCTTGACCTCATCACACCAGCGAGTGATGCGCGCGAGCGAGTCATCCATGGCCTGCTCGCTTTGCCGCGCCCATTCAGCGAGCACTTTCTTATCTCGCCACTCCTCCGGGAGCCAGCCATACATCGCTTCGGGCACCGGACGAGTCTGACCGTCCTGAGCCTGCTGCGCCGCACACGGTGCCCAACGGCCGATGATCAAGACGACGAGAACCGCAAGATATTCAGCCCGGTACATTGCGTGCCCTCACATGTGTAACGTCATTTGTGGTCGCCGGAGCAGAGCTCGGGGAAGCGACGCGCTCCCCCGAGCTTGCTGCGATGTTCAGGGCAACGACGCCCCCCGCATCTCACGGCGATATGCGGATTGTGTCGTCGATGCCGGTTTGTTCAAGAGCGCCTCCAGCATTGGCGGAGCAAGCCGCCAGGCATGAGATCCGACGGTGTATGGCCGCCTTCATGCAGTTGTGATGATCGTCCGACGCGCGCATATAGCAGGTCTCCCACTCGTCGCTTCCCTCGGGGTAGGCCTCGTCACACGCGCGCATATCCTCCTCGAACTGGTCATCGCACGCGTCTTTGGCCAGATTGAATTGTCTACGGCATTCCCGTTTGCATTCGTCTTCGTCATCGGCGATCGGGTTGTACATGGGCTGCGCATTGGTCGGGCCAAGCCCCGTGGTGCGTACGTGGACGAAAGCGGGTACGTGGTAGTCAACGAAGGTCTGGGCATCGCGGGCCCCAACGCCAGCGTAAGCCAAGGTGGTGTGTCCGGACCACCAGCTGCCCAGGGCCACGCTTGCGCTCGGTATGTCACCCCCGTAGACCACGCACCACTCCACGCGTCCATAGTAGTCGGCATAGCCGGCCAGCCGCTCTACCGCGGCGGACGGCAGCGCTGTCTGCTTGCACACCACGAACACGCGTGACCAGCCCATGAATCCCAGGGCCTCGGCAAGTTCGAGAGGGTCAGAGACGTACGTTACGGACTCGCCACGCTGCTCAGCAGCGTAGCGAATTGCGTCAGCATAGAACTCCGTCGTCGCACTGCGGTCCCAGTACACGAGCCACTCCGCGTAGGTGGTGGCCGTTGCTGCGACCGCAACGATTCCGATGGCAAAGATGCGCTGGAGAAACCGCATGTTATACTCCTTTCGTCCGTTGTGTCGAGGCCGTTGTCGGCGGCCTCGGCCTGGCCGCCGGGGGCCAATTTGGACACGTGCCGCCGGCGGCCGCTACTGTCTTCTTATTGCACCGAAACGTGGATCCGGTTGCAGTCGGCGGCCCCCGCGCCCGACCCCGGTGGGCGGCTGACCGGGACAGTGAGCCTGCAGCGACGGGAGCGGATTCCGTCAGCCGACTGGCGCGCGAGTTCAGCTCAGCGTTTACTACGATCGGCGGCGCGTCGTAACGCGCCTTGGATTGCCTTGTCACGTTCGGTCTTGAGCCGCTGGGCCAGCACGGAACGCAACCGCCGCGAGGCCCGGTCGCCCATGATG
>CAZRSM010000219.1:0-3767 GCA_964602755.1 uncultured Planctomycetales bacterium | reverse complement strand
CGCCTCCACCCAGCAGACCACGGGCTTCCAGGAGGGCCGCCTCGGCTGCCGCGTATTGCTGCTGGCCACGTTGCGCCTTGGCCAGAGCCACCAGCAGCCCGACCCGCAGCGCCGGGTCGTCGAGCTGGTTCGCGTTGTACTGCCCCAGCCCCCGGATGGTGGCGCTTTGCGCTTCGGCATAGGCTTGGCGCTCGTTGAGCACCCCCGCCAGCAGCACCGCCGCCCGGACCGTCTCCGCGGCGTCGAGGCGGGCGTCGGTGTCAGCCCGGTCCATGATATTGCCAAGCAGCGGGACAGCCTCGGACTGCCGGCCGCTGGCAATCAGCGCCCGGGCCAGCAGGTTGATCTCCATGGTGACCCAGCCGCTGTCCTCGCCGAACTTCTGGCGGTAGATGTCGAGTATTTCGCGCCGCAGGGCGATTTCGTCGTTGTAGCGACCCTGCAGGGCGCGCACCGCGGCCAGGCGGTTGAGGGCTTGCGTCAGGCTGTTGTCGTGCGGATCGCTCCTGGCACGCAGGATCTCGATGGCCTGCAGCATCAGGCTCTCGGCCTCGCCGAGGCGGTCTTGCCTCGTGCGCAGGTACGCCAGCGGAACCGCGTTGCGCGCCGTGACCACCGAATCGGAGCCGGTGTGCTTGACCAGGATGGCGCGCGCCTTGAGCAGCAGCCGCTCGGCCGCCTCGAAATCCCCCCGGCGCGCGGCCAGTACGCCGAGCTGACCGAGGATGTCGCCGTTGTCGGGGCAATCGGCCCCCAGCACGTGGGTATAGATGTCCAAGGCCCGGCGATAATGCCGTTCGGCTTCGCCGTCGCGCCCGGTGGTATAGAGTACGTCCGCCATCTGCTTGTACAGATAGCCGGCGGCCAGGCTGTCGGGGCCGAAGACCGCGATCGTCTCGTCGAGCGCCTTGCCGAACTGCTCGAGCGACTCTTCGTAGGCCTCCACGCTGTAGTAGCCCCGGGCCACCATCTTGCGCAGCCGAGCCGCCACCTCGGGCTGCCCGCCCAGCTCGTCATCGATGCGCGCCGCGGCGTCGTCGAGCACCTTGCGAATCGGCACCGCCGGCCCGCCCTGGTCGGTGTGTATCAGCCGGAAGGTGTTCTCCAGGAACTGCGCGGTGCGCTGGGCCGTCTCCGACTCGTGACTGGCGCGGAAGTACAGCACCGTCACGCCCACGCTGCCGGCCACCAGCGCGAGCAGCGCCACCGCCCCCAGCGCCGCCGGCGCCTTGTGCCGCGCGATCAGCTTGCGCACGTGATAAACCGTGCTCGGCGGATGGGCAACGATCGGCTGTCGCCGCAGGTAGCGGGCCAGGTCTTCGGCCAACTGCGAGGCGCTCTGGTACCGGCATCGCGGATCCTTCTCGAGCGCCTTGGCGACGATCGTGCTCAGATCGGTGCTGCAGTCGCGCCGCAGGGACTTGAGCCACCGCGGCTGCACTTCGCGGATACGCCGCGCCGCCTCGGCCAGCGAGACATCGCGCACGTCGATCGGTTGGCGACCGGCCAGCAGCTCGAACAGAATCGCCCCCAGCGAATAAACGTCGGTGCGCGCGTCGAGCTTGCTCGGATCGCCGTCTACCTGTTCCGGGCTCATATAGGCCAACGTGCCGATCAGCAGGCCGGCCTCACTCTGCACGGTGGAACGCTCCGGATCGGCATCCAGCGCCCGCGCCACGCCGAAGTCGAGGATCTTGGGCTGCCCACCGGCGGTGACCAGGATGTTGCGCGGCTTGAGATCGCGATGGATCAGACCTTTGCTGTGCGCGTGCTGCACCGCTTCGCAGACCTTGACCATCAACTCGATGCGCTGCCGGATGCTCAGGTTGTGCTGGTCGGCGTATGCGGTCAGCGGCCGGCCCTCGATCAGCTCCATGACCAGATAGGGCAGCAGGCCGTACTCGCTGTTGTCGGCGCCGGCCTCGTAGATCTGCGAGATGCCCGGATGCTGAAGCTGCCCCAGTACCTGGGCCTCGTACTGAAAACGCCGCACGGCGCGGTGCGTCAGCGTGCCAGGCCGAATGACCTTCAGCGCCACCGCGCGCCGCGGGCTTTGCTGCTCGGCTTCCCACACGACCGCCATGCCGCCTTCGCCGAGCTTGCCGAGGATGCGGTACGGCCCGATGCGCTCGGGCATCTTCGGCTCGATCCCCAGCAGCTCGAGCAGCCCCTCGCGCGGAATGCCCAACCCGCCGTCGATTGCCGGCGTGTCGATCGGATGCGCCGCGTCGCGATCGGCCTGCAACAGGCGTTCGACCTCGCGTCGCAGTTCCGCATCGCCGACGCAGGCCTCGTCGAGAAATGCGCGGCACTGCGGCGGTTCCATCTCGCAGGCGGCGGCGAAGAGTTCCTTAGCGCGTCGGTAGGTCTCTGGCGTCATCTGCTTCCCCGGCGCCGAGCCGTGTGATCAGCCACGCCCGGGCCATGCGCCATTCGCGCTCGACGGTCGACTTCGAGACGCCCAGCACGTGGGCCACCTCCTCGAAACTCAACCCGCCGTAGAAACGCAGCTCGACGATGCGCCCCTGCATGGGGTCCAGCCCGGCCAGCTCGCTCAAGGCTTCTTCCAGATCGAGCAACGCGACCGAGCTGCCCTCGTCCGGCACGGTGACCGCGTCGATCGGCACGCGCTGCAGACCGCCGCCGCGCTTCTGTGCCGTCTGCCGCCGCACATGATCCACCAGCAGTTGTCGCATGGCCTTGGCCGCGACGGCGAAGAAGTGCGCCCGACCTTCCCAGTTGATACTGGTCTCGTCGACCAGTCGCAGATAGACCTCGTGGACGATGGATGTGGCCTGCAGCGTGTTGCCGTGCGGTCGCTGAGCCAGATAGCTTTGCGCCAGGGCCCGCAGCTCACTGTAGACCAGCGGCAGCAGCTCTTCGACGGCGGCACGGTCGCCGGCCTGGATCCGCGTCAGGTGCAGCGTCACTTCGCGTTGCGTGGTCGAGGCCATCTGTCGCCTCCTTCGCCGGCCCGTCGCGACCGAACCACCTTTCGCCCTTGAACATGCCATCGACACAACTGGCTGCCCCCGCTTTTAGCCTACCACTGTCCGCACCGCAATGCAGCTTTTTTTTGACGCTCGCCGCGCGTCTTTTGCGTGAATGGGGTGAGAGGACGCTTGGCTGCCGCGATCGGTGGCCGGCGTCCCGACAGGAAGCCGGGCTGGCATATCGACAACGTCGGCACGTTCGGCGTGTGCTCGGAGTGCAAGCCCACAGGAAGCCGGCCGCCGACGGCGCGAGCTCTCGGCGACGGCGAGTAGCGAGAGGGTCGTCGGCAACGGCATCAGCTCTGCGGGAGGAAAAGAAGCAATCCCGGTTCAAGGTGCGCCCTCTCGCAAGACGCTTGACCCAACAAGAGTGGTCCACGCGAGGGGGCGCCAGTTGCCCCGGTTGGCACTGGCCAATGGCGCGCTACGTGCCGTCGCGGTGTTTTCTTCCACGTAGCCGGGCACCGCACCAGCGGCGCGACGGGAACCGCGCAAGCCAGCCAGGCCCGCCCGCCGCCGATCCGTTCTGGCGGCGGGCGGGGGCCAACCTCCTGTACCAGATCGCGGGTACCCGGTCGGTCCCCGCTGCAGCAGCGACGACCTGCCGCCCGGGTGTGGAGAGACGGCAATCACGTTTTGCGTTTTTTGGACAGATTGGACGGCCATCGCGTCGGAGCAGGCCGGGGCCAGAGCGTGCCACGCCCACCATCGGACCTCTGGGCAACCCGGACCCGCAGCAAGCGCCGGTCACGCCCTCGCTCATATGCACCTCGT
>CAZRSM010000218.1:0-3122 GCA_964602755.1 uncultured Planctomycetales bacterium | reverse complement strand
TAAACTTCCATGCCGTCATGGTCCGGTGCGGGGCCGCCAGTGGCCTCCGCGGTGGTGGTGCTGGTCTTCTCGGCGCCGCTGACGAGCTCGGCGCCGCTGGGCGGAGTGTAGCAGGGCCGGGCGGCAGATGTCAGGGGGGGCGGCGCCGGGCCGCTCGCGCGTCCGGGACACCTGAGATGGCCGGCAAAAAAGTGGTCGAGAAAAGCTTGACGTCCAAATGGTCTTCCGATAACCTTTCATCCTAACTGCAGCATATGTGGCACGTTACGAACGCGGCAGCCGAACAAGGCGCGGTTATCGGAAATCAGCACATCGTCAATCGCCGCAGATTCGGGTTGCCAAAGCGGTCTTAAGATGTATACAGTCGTGCCGTTTGTAATCGGGCGTCGGCAGTCGGAGGGGCCGACGGAGCCTCGGCGGGGGTGACGAGGACTGGAGCTGATGAGCACAAAGCCGGCCGGCACCAGCACACGGGACAATCACTTGAAACACGCGTTGGAATTCGAGAAGCCCATCGCCAAGATGGAGCAGGAGATCGAGCGCCTCGAGGCCGGGCAGGTCGAATCGGGACGCGATTACTCCGACATCATCCGCAGCATCCGCCAGCAGCTCAACGAGGCTCTGCGCGAGGCCTACGGCAACCTTACGCCGTGGGAAAACGTCCTGGTGGCGCGCCACCCGCGCCGTCCGCTGCTGCGCGATTACATCCGCATGCTGTGCCAGGATTTCTGCGAGCTGCACGGCGATCGGCTGTTCGCCGACGACAAGGCCATCGTCTGCGGCTTCGCCCGCATGGCCGGCCAGCGCGTCATGCTGATCGGGCACCACAAGGGGCGCGACACGCGCGAGAAGATCGAGTGCAACTTCGGCTGCGCCCACCCGGACGGCTATCGCAAGGCCCTGCGGGTGATGAAGCTGGCCGAGAAGTTTTCCGTGCCGGTGGTCTGCCTGATCGACACGCCCGGGGCTTTCCCCGGCGTCGAGGCCGAGGAACGCGGCATCGCCCGGGCCATCGCCGAGAACCTGATGGAGATGTCCCGGCTGCGTACGCCCATCGTGGCCTGCGTGATCGGCGAGGGCGGCAGCGGCGGCGCGCTGGGCATCGCCGTGGCGGACCAGGTGGCCGTCATGCAGCATGCCTACTACTCGGTCATCAGCCCCGAGGGCTGCGCCGCGATCCTGTGGAAATCGGGTGAGCAGGCGGCCCGGGCCGCCAACGCCCTGCGGCTGACGCCCCAGGACCTGCTCAAGCTCAAGCTGATCGACGCGATCGTGCCCGAGCCGCTGGGCGGAGCACACCGCGACCCCGAAGGAGCCGCCAGGCTGCTGGAGAAGTGGATCGCCCGCTCGCTGCGCGACCTCAAGCGGCTCAAGATCGACACGATACTCAAGCGGCGCTACGAGCGCCTGCGCAACATCGGCTCGTTTTTCGAGTCCACTGGCAACAACGGCCCGGCCGGCCGGCAGCACAAGGCGCGGTCGAAACGTAAGGTTGCGGCTGCCGCCCGGACCGAGGCCGAGTAAGGCTGCGGATTGCATGTCAGCGTCTGAGCCGACGCCGATCGAGTTGCACCTCGATCGCGAAAGGGAGTTGCGTATCCGGTGGTCTGACGGACGCGAGAGCGTGATTCCGCTGGTGGAATTGCGCAAAGCGTGCCCGTGTGCCACCTGCCGGGCCGACCGCGAGCGGCGCGAGTCGAATCCGCTGGCGGTCGTCGAGCCGGTCGGCGACGAGGCCGCGATGGTGAAGGTCGCCGCGGCAGAGCTGGTGGGCCGTTACGGCCTGAAGGTTCGCTGGCAGGACGGGCACGACACCGGGATATACGACTTCGGGCTGCTGCGCGAGCTGGGCTGATCGGACAGGGCGGCAGCTCCAAGGCGCGAACCAGGCATGTCGGGTTCGCGTAGTAACTTAGACTGGCTGGCCAAAAGCACCCAAAAAGGTGTTGATCCCGCCGCGGCAAATATGCTATAGTGCGGGACTTACGCTTGCCTGAGAGAAGGCTAAGTCTGCTGGGCACAAGAGGTTAGAACGTCGAGAGTGGTTTGCTGAGATGAACATCGGAACGCTACAAGCTGTCGACCTCCATCTGTTCCTGTACGACCGACCACTGCATCCCGAGCTGTTTCGGCATTTTGCCGACTATCGGGTGCGCCAGGGGGCCTACTACGCCGACATCTGGATCACCGGGCTGAGCCACGTGGTCACGGTCACCCTGGGCAACCGCTGCCTGACCGAGCTGGTCTCGGCCGAGGAGGACGTGCTGCCGACGCGCGGCGTGCTGACGCGCTTCCGGATGAAGGGCGAGCGCGACCTCGAGAAAGAGACCGACGACGGCTGGAACTACCTGGTCAGCAGCCAGGTCGAGGTGATGGACGAGCCGCTGTACAAGTCGGTGCACAACGATCTGCTGCGGTTCGCCCGCAAGCAGGGCTGGCTCCACGTCTACGAGCAGTGGGGCGAAGGCCAGGAGCTGGTACCGTTCACCTACATCGACCACGAGGCGCGTAATCGCGAGTTCCACGTACACGCGTTCCACGCCTTCCCGCAGCAGAACACCATCGTCAAGACGCAGACCATCTTCGAGATGCCCGCCAGGTGACCTTCCCGAAGGAGCTGCCTGGCCACCACCGCAGCCAACCGGCACCCGGGCGCACGCGACGCACGGGTGCCGTTTCTTTTTGCGCGCCCGGCGCCCGGCCGCCGGGTGGGCACTGCCCACCAGGATGCTGTACCGGCGCGTGTGCCGGGCAGCTCCGCTCCCTGACAGGGAGGGGCTTGGGGGAGGGTCGGGGCAACGAGTGCCAAGTGCAAAATGCAAAGTGACATATGCCTGTGATGCGAAGGCGCCCTGGCTATTCACTGGCCATTCGCATCCGCTGCCTCGACCCCCCTGTAAGTCCCCCCTGGAAGGGGGGACGGTCGGCTGCGGTGCCGCGTTGGATTCGTGGTGGTCGGTGCCCACCCTGCAGAAAGGGACGCGGGGACGCAGGGACGAAGGGACGTAGGGACGTAGGGACGAAGGGATAGGCGCCCTTGGCGGTTCTTGGCGCTCTTGGCGTCTTGGCGGTCTCTTGGCGCCCTTGGCGGTCTCTTGGCGCCCTTGGCGTCTTGGCGGTTT
>CAZRSM010000217.1:0-5465 GCA_964602755.1 uncultured Planctomycetales bacterium | reverse complement strand
GCAGTGCACGCGCGTCACCATCACCACCACCGACGGCCGCAAGTTCGTCAAGCAGCGCGACATCCCCAAGGGCGATCCGCGCGACCCGATGACCATCGAGGAGCTCGACGTCAAGTTCAACGCCCTGGCCGAGGCGGTCCTCAGCGCCGGGCGGCGCGCGGCCCTCAGGGACGCCATCTTCGACCTGGAGAACTGCCGCGACGTCGGCGAGCTGATGAAGCTCACCGTCTCAGACCTCTGAGCCGCGCCGCTGGCTGCCACCATCACCCCCGCGCCGGCCAGTCGCCTGGCAACGGCGCCCGTGCCCCGGCGGCGCCCGCGCCCGCAGCCAGCCGGCCCGCCGCCGGTTGCGGGTGATCGCCGATCGGCAGGGCTTTCGTCCGCCGCGCCGCGGCTCGGTGGTATACTGGGCGCTTGTTGGCTTGGGAGGCGCTGGCCGGGAGGAGCGGATGTTCGCAGCTATGTATGCCACCAGATGGGCGCGCTGGAGCTGGGCGCCGCTGGGGGTGGCGGTGCCGGCAGCGGTCGTACTGGTGACCAGCGCGGGGGACGCCGGCCTGAGCCGGCTCGCGGCGGCGGGGCTGGTGGTGCTGGTCGGCGTGGCGACGTCGGCGGCGGTGTTCTGCGCTGCGGCGGCGGTATCCGCGCGGCGCGCGGCCTGCAGCCAGGCGCGCCAACTGGCCGAAAGCCAGGCGTGGACGTCGGTGGTGCTGGAGACGGCGGTCGAGGGGATCATCACCATCAACGAGGCCGGGCGGGTCGAGTCGTTCAACCGGGCCGCCGAGCGCATCTTCGGTTATCGGGCCGACGAGGTCATCGGGCGCAGCGTGAGCATGCTCATGCCGCCGCCCGAGAACGAGCACCACGACGGCTACGTAGCCCACTATCTGCAAACCGGACAGTCCAAGGGCATCGGCCGGGCGCGCGAGCGCCAGGGGCGCCGCAAGGACGGCACGGTCTTCGCGCTGGAGGTGGCGGTCAGCGAAGTGAGATACGGCGATCGGCGGCTTTTCGTGGGCATCTGCCACGACATCAGCAAGCGCAAGGCCGCCGAGGAGGAGCTGGCGGCCTCGCGCAGCTTTCTCCAAACGGTGATCGACGGCATCCCCGACCTGGTGATGGTGATCGACCGCGAATACCGCGTGGTGCTGGCCAACCGGGCGGTGCGCGAGACCGCCGGCGGGCAGGACCCGGTCAGCAGCTTTCTGCGCTGCTACCAGGCCTCGCACCACTGCGAACATCCCTGTGAGGGGCAGCACGTCTGTCCGCTCGAGACAGTCGTCAGCAGCAAGGCTACCGTCACGGTGACACACACGCACTACGACGGCAACGGCAACGAGCGGTTGATGGAGATCATTGCCGCTCCGATCCTCGACGAGTCGGGCGAGGTCGTGCAGATCATCGAGGCCTGTCGCGATGTCACGGCGCGCGTGCGGGCCGAGAATCAGGCCCGCCAGCGCCAGGCGGAGTTGGCGCACCTGGCCCGCCTCGGAACAATGGGGGAGATGGCGGCCGGACTGGCCCACGAGCTCAACCAGCCGCTCTCGGCCATCGTCAACTACACGCAGGCCTGCCTGGAACGCCTGCGGGCCGGAGCGGTCGACGTCGCGGGCCTGCGCGCCGATCTCGAAGCCGCCGCCGCCCAGGCCGAGCGGGCCGGCGACGTGATCGAGCAGGTGCGCGCCTTCGTGCGCAAGGCCGACCCCCAACGCAGCCGCAGCGACCTCAACGAGCTGGTCCGCGAGGCGCTGGGCCTGTTGCGCAGCGAGATCCGGCAGCGCAACGTCAACGTGCAGCTCGAGCTGCACGAGAACCTGCCCGGTGTCCACGTGGTGCCGATTCAGATCGTGCAGGTGATCGTGAACCTGGTGCAGAACGCCCTGGAGGCCATGCAAAGCGTGCCGCAGCAGCGCCGCCGACTGCACATCGCCACCGCCAACGGCGACGGCCGGCAGGTGGTGCTGACGGTCCGCGACGGCGGCGAGGGGCCGCCGGACGCCGCTCTGGAGCGCGTGTTCGATCCGTTCTTTACCACCAAACCCGAAGGGATGGGCATGGGGTTGGCCATCTGTCGTTCGATCGTCGAAGCGCACGGCGGGCGGATAGCGCTGCTGCCGGCCGAAGACGGCGGCGCGCTGGCGCGTTTCACGCTGCCGGCTGTTCGGGGAACCAGCGACGATGCATGGTGAGCCTACTGTTTTCGTGGTGGACGACGACCAGGCGGTGCGCGAATCGCTCGCCCGCCTGCTGGATTCGGTCGGCCTGCCGGTGCAGACCTTCGCCTGCGCCGAGGAGTTCCTGGAAGCGTACGATCCGCAGTGGCAGGGCTGCGTGATTCTCGACATTCGCATGCCCGGCATCAGCGGCCTGGAGCTTCAGGAGACTCTCGCAGCCCGGCAGGTACGCTTGCCGATCATCATCATGTCGGCCCACGGCGACGTCGAAAAGGCCGTGCGCGCCATGAAATCGGGCGCCGTGGACTTCATCAAGAAGCCTTACAAGGGCAGCGTGTTGCTGGAGCGCATCCGCGAAGCCCTGGCGCTCGATGCCCGGCGTCGGCGGGAAGAAGCCTCGCGGGCCGAGGTCGCGGCGCGCCTCGCGCGTCTTACGCCGCGCGAACGCGAGATCATGTCGCTGCTCGTGGCCGGCAAGCCCGCCAAGCAGATCGCTTTCGAGCTGGGTCTGAGTCGCAAGACGGTCGACGTCCATCGCAGTCATATCGTCTCGAAGATGCAGGTCGGCTCGGTCGTCGAACTTGCCAACCTGCTGGCGCAGTTGCCGCCGGAACAACGCGTTTTCTGATCGGGCCGATTGGTGTGCGCTTGCAGGCGCGCCGCGGGAGCGGATGCGCCCGGGCAGCGTGTGCGCCCGTTGCGGGTGTGCCGCCGACGTCCGTGTCATCGGCGTAGGGCAACGGCTTAGGGACTTGTCCAATTGCGGCTGGCGTGGCGCAAGCCCTAGATTAGCGATCGTTCAAGCGATCAGCGATGAACGATCACAGCGGACGAAGTTCTGGTGGGCAAGTCGCATTGTTTTCGCAAACGTGTGAGTACGCCTTGAGAGCCGTGTTCTATATCGCCCGGCACGTCGGCGATGGCCCGCTTTCAGCACGGGATATCGCTGCCGGCGCGGGCATCCCGCATGGCTATCTGCAAAAGCTCCTTACCGAACTGGTGCGCAGCGGCGTGCTCACCAGCAGTCGCGGCATCGGTGGCGGATTCCGGCTGGGCCGCGACCCGCAGCGGCTGCGGCTGGCCGACGTGGTAGCACCGTTTACCAAGGCTCAACGGCCGATGAAGTGCCCGTGCGGTCACGCCGTGTGCGAACGGTGGGGGCGGGTGCTGGCCTCGCTTCAGGAGTTTCTCCATACAACCACCGTGGCCGATCTCACCGCTGAATGCCAGGCGTAATGGCGGCCCGGCAGGTGGTCTGGTCTGCAAAAGCGGACGTGTCTATCGACAGGTTGAGATATGGCATCACCTGACAAACTCTGCGTGCAGGTACCCGACGAGAGTTACTGGCGCCGGCAGATCAAGTGCCAGGACGCCTGTCCGGTGGGTACCGACGCGCGCGGCTACGTGCGGGCCATCGCCGCCGGCGACTACGAAACCGCCTACCTGATCGCCCGCGGGCCCAATCCGCTGGCCAGCATCTGCGGGCGCGTGTGCGGTGCCCCGTGCGAGGCCGCCTGTCGGCGCGGCGACGTCGACCAGGCCGTCTCGATCCGGGCCCTGAAACGCTTCGTCACCGAGCGCTTCGGGCCCGAGTCGGGCAAGTGGCAACCGCGCGAGCTGCTCAAACGCGTGCTCGATCACATCGGCACCCGCCACTGCGCCGGCCGCGAAGAGCTGGGCAGCCTGCGGCCGCTGCTGCGGGCCGTCGACCAGCCCGCCCGCCGTGAGCAGCGCGTGGCCATCATCGGCTCCGGGCCGGCGGGGCTGGCCGCCGCCCACGATCTGGCGCTGCTGGGCTTCGGCGTGGTGGTTTTCGAGATGGAACCGGTTCCGGCGGGCATGCTGGCGGTCGGCATACCGGCCTACCGGTTGCCGCGCGATCTGATCCAGGCCGAGGTGGACGTGATCCGCGCCCTGGGCGTCGAGTTCCGCTGCAACACGCAGGTCGGCAAGGACATCAGCCTGGCGGAGATCCGCGCGCAGTTCGCCGCCACCATCATCGCGGTGGGCGCCAAGCGCTCGCGCGAGCTGCCCCTGCCGGGCTCGCAGGGGCAGGGCGTTATCGGAGGGGTCGAGTTCCTGCGCGACATCGCCCTGGGGCGGCCCGTCCCGCTGGGCCAGCGCGTGGTCGTCATCGGCGGCGGTAACGTGGCCTACGACGTGGCCCGTTCGGTCATCCGTCAGACCGAGATGGACGTGTCGCGCACCGCGCTGCGGCAGGCCGGCGTAACCGAGGTCCACATGGTCTCGCTCGAGAGCCTCGAAGAAATGCCGGCCGACGACGTCGAGATCATCGAAGGCGACGAGGAAGGCGTACAGCGCCACCATCGCCTGGGGCCCAAGGAGATCCTGCGCGACGAGAACGGGCAGGTGCGCGGCGTGGTGTTCAAACGCGTCCTGCGCGTCTTCGACGAACAGGGGCGTTTCGCGCCCGAGTTCGACGAGAGCGACACCGTGACCATCGAGGCCGACACGGTGATGTGGGCCATCGGCCAGCGGCCCGATCTGTCGTTCGTGCCGCCCGACGGCGACGTCAGGCTCACCGAGCGCGGCTGGCTGGACTGCGACGCCGAGGAGGGCACCACCAGCGCGCCCGACGTCTTCGTGGCGGGCGATATCGCCACCGGCCCGCGCCTGCTGATCCACGCGGTGGCCAGCGGCAAGGCTGTGGCCCGCACGGTCTATCGCCACCTGACCGGCAAGCAATTGCGGGCGGAGCAGACCGTGCTGCACCTGACGCTCGACGACTACCGGCGCGAGCCGGACTACGAAAAGCAGCCGCGACTGCCGGTGCCCACGCTCGATCCCCAGCGGCGCAAGGCCGCGCCCGACGTACTGGTTGAGACCGGCTACGACCCCCCGCTGGCCTGTCGCGAGTCGGGCCGCTGCCTCGATTGCGGTGTCAACACCATCTTCGATTCGGACAAGTGCATTCTCTGCGGCGGCTGTGCCGACGTGTGTCCCGAGCTGTGCCTGCGGCTGGTGCCGGTCAAGTCGCTGCAGTCCGACGAAAGTCTGCAGGCGCTGCTGGCGGCGCGCTACAGCCCGGACGAGCTGGAGCAGGCCTCGGCGATCATCAAAGACGAGACGCGCTGTATCCGCTGCGCCCTGTGCGCGCAGCGCTGCCCCGTGGGGGCCATAACGATGGAACGCATGACGCTGTGCAACACCTGGACGGAGGTTCCCGCATGAGCACTGGCAACCAGCAGGCACCCGGGCACACTCCCCTGGAGCAGAGCCCGCGTTTCGCCCAGCCGCCGTCACGGCGCGATTTCCTGGGTCTGGCGGCGA
>CAZRSM010000216.1:0-3167 GCA_964602755.1 uncultured Planctomycetales bacterium | reverse complement strand
GCCGGCCCGCGTCGTGGCGCCGATCAGGGTGAAGCGTTTGAGGGCGAAGTTGACCGTGCGGCCGCCGATGCCGCTGTCGGTGGTGTAGTCGACGCGGAAGTCCTCCATCGCCGGGTAGAGGAACTCCTCGACCACCTTGTGCAGCCGGTGGATCTCGTCGACGAAGAGCACGTCGCCGGTCTCCATTTGCGTGAGCATCATCATCAGATCGCCCTGGCGGGTGATGGCCGGGCCGGAAGTGACGCGGATGGTCGAGCCCATTTCGTTGGCGATGACGTGTGCCAGGGTGGTCTTGCCCAGGCCGGGGGGGCCGTCGAGCAGGACGTGGTCGAGCGGTTCGCCGCGGGCACGGGCGGCCTGCAGGGCGATCTGGAGCTGTTCGCGGACGGCCTGCTGGCCGATGCATTCTTCGAGGCGCTGCGGGCGCAACGACGTGAGGTAGCGCTCTTCGTCCGGGCCGGGTTGTGTGAAAACGCGTTCGATGGCCATCGCGAGGCTCTTCGCTTGTCGCTGTGCCGACCGGCCACGGGGCCACCGGTCGGCGCGCGGTCAGTTTAGGTCACCCAGTTGCTCAGTTCCAGCGGGTCGCCGAAGCGGCCGTGCTGGCGCTCGATCATTTCGCGATAGAGGCCGCCGGCCTGCATGAGGCTCTGGTGGTCGCCCAGTTCGGCGATGCGACCGTCGCAGACCACCACGATCAGGTCGGCGTTGATCACGGTCGAAAGCCGATGCGCGATCACGAAGGTGGTGCGGTCGGCCATGAAGGCTTGCAGCGAGGCCTGGATGACCTGCTCGTTTTCCGAATCGAGGCTGCTGGTGGCCTCGTCGAGGATCAGTATCTGCGGATCGGCCAGGATCGCCCGGGCGATGCTGATGCGCTGGGCCTGCCCACCCGAGAGCCGTACACCCCGCTCGCCGATCATCGTCTGGTAGCCCTGGGGGAAGCTCACGATGAAGTGGTGGGCGTTGGCCCGGCGGGCGGCCTGCTCGATTTCGGCGGCCGAAGCGTGAGGTTTGCCATAGGCGATGTTCTCGGCGATGGTGCCGTCGAAGAGGAAGACATCCTGCTGGACCAGGCCGATGAGCTTGCGATAGCTCTCGAGCTTGAGGCGGCGCAGGTCGATGCCGTTGAGCCGCACGGCGCCCGAGTCGGGGTCGTAGAAACGCGCCACCAGGTTGGTCACGGTGGTCTTGCCCGCGCCGCTGGGGCCGACCAGGGCCACCGTGTAGCCGCCGGGTACCTTGAGTGTGAAGTCGCGCAGCACGGGGCCTTCGCGCGGCGGGGTGTCGGGCGGCCCGGTCAGCCGGGGGGTCTCGGGCGAGGCGGTCTTCTCGAGGGCGTCGGCCGCCGGCGCGTCGATGCGGGGATAGCTGAAGGTCACGCGGTCGAACTCGATCGACTCGACCGTGGTCGGTGCGGGGCGGGCGTCAGGGGCGTCGGGCATATGCGCCGGCAGGCGGAGGATGTCGAAGACGCGCTCCAGGGCCGCCAGGGCCTGCTGCAGTTCGCCGTAGCTCTTGATGATCAGCGAGATGGGCATCAGCAGCATGCCCAGGTACAACTGGAAGGCGACGATGCCGCCGATGGTGACGCTGCCTTCCAGGTAGAGTTTTCCGCCGAACCAGATGATCACCAGCCCGGCCAGGGGGATGAGCAGTCCCCAGCCCGACCAGACCACCTGCTGGAGCAGTTGGGCGTAGAGCTGTTTGCGGATGATGATGTGGTTGCGGATGGCGTAGCGCAGTTTTTCCATGCGTTCGCGGCCGAAGGCCCGCACCACGCGGATGCCGCCGAAGGTCTCGACCACGCTGGCGCCGATTTCGGCCTTGTCCTGGCGGATACTGCGGTAGATCGGGCGAATACGGCGGATATAGGTCAGGTTGAGGGCTACGATGACCGGCAGCAGGAGCATGGCGGCCAGCGACATCTGCCAACTGATCCAGAAAAGGATGATGATGGTGGCGGCCACCTTGGCCAGGGCCACGCCGGGGGTGAGGATGGCCATCTGCAGCAGGCTGCCGACCAGGTCCAATTCGCCGCCCAGCCGGGCGGTGATGCCGCCCGTCTTCATGGCCGAGAGCTCGTGCAGCGGCAGTCGCAGGAACTGGTCGTAGAGCTTGCAGCGCAGGCGGAAAACGATGCGGGCGTTGAGCTTGGCGGTCAGCCAGTGGCGCAGCAGGTCGCAGGTCTGCTGGATGAGGATGATCACCAGCAGGGACAACCCCAACATGTTGAGGGTGTGCAGGTCACCGGCGGGCAAGACCTCGTCGATGATGTACATGGTGGCCCGCGGCAGGACCAGGCTCAGCATGGCGGCGGTAAGGGCCAGGGCCAGCACGCCGGCTATCTTCCGGCGAAAGGGCCACAGCCAACGTGCGAACTCGCGCACATATTCGCGCCGGCGGCCCTGTTCGAGCAGGCGGCCGGGGACCGGCAGGCTGCGCCACACCAGGCGTGTTCCGGCGCGCAGCTCCTGCCGGAAGTGGTGGAAGACGTCGCGCGAGCGGGGCCACCTGCTCATGGCCTTGAGATTACACCAAATGACGGGGCGCGTCGTGGCCGCGCGGGGCGGGGAGTGAGTCGTCGGCGGTGCAAATGCTTATCAGGAAAGGGGCTTGGGGCCGATTAGAATGCTCAGGGGGCGATAAGGTCGGGTTGACTTGCGACCTGCTGCGGGTACATTGAGATAGTAGCGGGCTCGGTCGGGTCCGCCCGCAATTGAGACAGGACGATGGCACGGACACGGACAACATGACTCCCGGGTGGCGGCGGGCCACGTCGCGCTCGGGTGGGTATCGTCCTGATGCAGGCATGCAGAGGTAATCAGCCCCATATGCGTTCATATCCCGAGTCGGCAAACGGCGCGTCGCACCCATGAGGATGACTTCCCCATGGTAAAAGTGCGTTTGCCAGACGGCACTGTTGTCGAACACCCCGACGGTGTTTCCGCGGCCGAGATCATCGAGGCGATCAGCCCGAACCTGCTGCGCGCGGCGCTGGCTGCCAAGGTCAACGGCCGGATCGTCGATCTGACGACGCGCTTCAGCGACCAGGAGCTGGACTTCAAGGCCCTGACGTTCAAGGACGAAGAGGGGCTGTACGTGGCGCGGCACAGTTGCGCGCACGTGATGGCCGAGGCCATCTGCGACCTGTGGCCGGGCACCAA
>CAZRSM010000215.1:0-2208 GCA_964602755.1 uncultured Planctomycetales bacterium | reverse complement strand
ACGCCGGGAACCGAGACGTTCCCCCGCGGCCGGACCCCCACGGGTGCGGCCACTTTTTTTGCCCGGGCGTTACGCGGGCGGCTCGGATATAATCCGGGCCTTACTACATCCGTCGCGGGGACAATTCATGAAACGGGGCATCCAGACGACCCAAACGCTGGTCGGTTTGCTCGACTGGCTCTACGAGGAATTCAAGGACGACCTGCCTGCGCTGGTTCGGTTGCCGATTCACCTGGTACTGGCGGTTGCGAGACACGCCGGGCCGCAGAAGACCGCCGAGCTCAACAACCTGACGACGGACCAGATTCGCGAGGCGTTCGAGAGCTCGAAACTGCTCGAGGAGTTTCAGCAACTCGGCGACAAGCAGACGCTGATGCTGGAGGAGGCCGCACGTTTTGTCACGGTCGCCGCCCGCGACGGCGTCGATGCGCTCAAGCAACGCCTGGACGTCTTTTATGTGCAGATCAAAGCCGCGCTGAAACTGGGTGAAGACACTTACTTTGAGGTCTGGCGCACGCACGAAGACCTCAAGCAGTTCTGGGCGGAGTTCCGGCGATTCCTGCGCGACTTCAAAAAGGCCGGCGGTCTTTCCCATCCGCCGGTGCTCGTCCCGCCGCGCAACTTGCCGCCGCGCAACGACAAGTTCGTCGGCCGGCGGCGCGCCCTGGACGAGATTCACCAGCGGCTCTCCAGCCAGGTCGCCGTCGGTGTGACGCAGCAGACCGCAGCCCACGGTCACGGCGGCGTCGGCAAGACGGCCGTCGCCATCGAGTACGCGTGGCGTCATCTCGACGACTATCCCGGCGGCGTGTTCTTCCTGTCTTGCGAAAGTGAGCGCCTCGTATCCCAGCTCGCCGACTTGGCCGATCTGCTGGGAATCCCTGCGGAGGAGCGGCCCGAACAGACCGCCCGGCGCGTCAAGCAACGTCTGGAGGCCGGGCCGCCGGCGCTGCTGATTCTCGACAACGTCCGTGACACGAAGCAATGGAACGCTTCAGACTGGGTGACCTGCCTGCCGGGGGAACACTGCCGGCGACTGGTCACCACCCGGGCCGCGACGCTCGCCGACCTCGACATGTACCCCATAGAGCGGCTTCCACGCGACGAGGGGATCAGCCTCATCGCCCGCTTCCGGGACGACGCCGGCGTCGCCGACAACAAGGAACTGGTTGGCGATATCGTTGACTGGTTCGACGGCCTGGCGGTGGGCCTGACGCTGGTGGGCGTATACATGAGTCTGCATCCGGACCTGACGTGGACGGCTTACGCCGACAGCCTCGAAGCCAAGGGGCTGGGCGCCGTCCGGGCCACGCACGAGCATATCGAGCAGCGCGGCGCGACCCTGCCGGAGCGCTACGAAAAACGCGTCGACGAGGTCTTTGACGACACACTGGCAGCGCTGCCCGCAGCGCAACGCCGCGCGCTCCGATACGCGGCGCTGCTCCCGGAAGATAACGTCCTGCGCCGCTGGCTGGCGTGGTTGTTGGAAAAAGATGCAGACATCGTGCTGGACGAACCGCCGGGCTACGAAAGGCGGCCCGCCGATCCGGTCATCGCGGAACTGATCGAACGGCGTTTACTGACACCGTTCGACGAACCCGGCGGCGCCCTGAGTCTGCACCGCGTCCTGCGCCGGCGACTTCGCGAGCTGTTCGACGAAGATGTCAACCTGCATTCGAAGTTGCTGGACAACGTGGCGGCGCTGGCGTTGGAGCGCGGAGAGGCGTCGCACGAAGCCGTGACGCACAAGACGCTGCGTTCGGAACTGACGCCATTGTCGCTGTTGAGCGAAGAACTGCACGCCGCGGGTCGTATCCAAGCGGCGCTTGGCCTGGCCAACCGGCTGACCACGCCGTTGGGAGAGCTTGGCCGCTACGTGGACGCCTGCGATTTGCTCGGGCGTTTCATGGACGCACAAATATCGGCGAGCGCGCCACCTGCCGAGATCGCAACGCTCTACTCCAACCTCGCAGTGATCCTGCGAAATCTGGGCGATCTGGCCGAAGCCCGGCGGCTGATGGAGCAGGCCATCGCGATCTTGGAGAAACACTTGGCCCCCGACGATCCCGCGCTGGCCACCAGCTACTCCAACCTCGCGCTGATCCTGCAAGACCTGGGCGATCTGGCCGAGGCCCGGCGGCTGATGGAGCGGGCCATCGCGATCGAGGAGAAACACTTCGCCCCCGACCATCCCACGCTGGCGACCAG
>CAZRSM010000214.1:0-14999 GCA_964602755.1 uncultured Planctomycetales bacterium | reverse complement strand
GGGGGGCCTGGTAGGGAAGGGGGGCGAAGGGACGCAGGGACGAAGGGATTGCGTTCGGTGGGCGGGTCGGCGTTGGGCTGGCGGCGCGTGGTCGGTGCTTCGCCTCCCCATGTAAGTCCCCCCTGGGAGGGGGTTCGGGTGGTTCGCCGGCACCGTGAGCTGTTGGAACCTGGCCTCGGCGTCAGAGCGGTATGCGCGTCAGCCAGCCGTAGGGGTCGGGGGCGTCACCGACCTGGATGGCGGTGAGCTGCTTGTAGAGTCTGGTGGAGATCGGGCCGGGCTGGCCGTCGGGGCAGTAGACGGCCTTGCGGTCACGATAAGTTATTGATCCGATTGGTGTTATAACCGCGGCGGTCCCGCAGCAGCCGGCCTCCTTGAACGTGAAGATCTCCTCGACGTCGATGGGGCGGCGCTGAGGCCGCAGTCCCATCTCTTCAGCCAGCGTGATCAGCGACTTGTTGGTGATCGACGGCAGGATCGACGAGCTTTCGGGCGTAATGTACTGGTCGTCGGCGCTGATGGCGAAGAAGTTGGCCGGGCCGGACTCGTCGATGTAGCGTTTGTGCTTGGCGTCGAGGTAGAGCACCTCGGTATAGCCGGCCTGCTTGGCGCGCATGCTGGCGCGCATGCCGGCGGCGTAATTGCCGCCCACCTTGGCGTCGCCGACCCCCAGCGGCGCGGCGCGGTCGACCTGTTCCTCGACGACCAGGTCGACCGGCTTGAAGCCGGTCTTGAAGTACGGCCCCACGGGGGTGACGAAAACGATGAACATGTACTCGGTGGCGGGCTTGACGCCGACCTGCGGGCCGGTGCCGATCAGCAGCGGGCGGACGTACAGGCTGGCACCGGTTCCGTAAGGCGGGATGAAGCGCTTGTTGGCCTTGACCACGCGCATGACGGCATCGATGAACATCTCCTCGGGCACCGGCTCCATGAGGATCTTGTGGGCGGAGCGTGCGAAGCGTTTGGCATTCTCGTCGATACGAAATGCGACAGCTTCACCGCTCTTGGTCTCGAAGACCTTGAGACCCTCGAAGCACTCCTGCCCGTAGTGCAGGCAGGTGGCCGCCATGTGGATCGGGATCACCTCGTCTTCGGTGAGCTGCCCCTCGTCCCACTGGCCGTTCTTGAAGGTGTAGCGGATATTGCAATCGGTCTTGCGGTAGCCGAAGTCGAGGTTGGGCCAATCCAGCTTAGCTTTTTCGAGAGTCACCATCCCGATCTCCTTGGGGGGTCGTTGAACACGTCGACCGGTGCGTGCCGGATTATAGCGGACCATCGCCCCCCAACCAGCCTGGTGTCGGCGGTTGCCGGCCGCCAGTCTGCCGGCACCCGGGGTGGGCTGCACGCGGCGTTCCGGCGGGGGCTTCGTGGGCGCGCGTTCGCGTAACAACCTGCTAACGCGACAGTTACGACCACGCGCGCGGCCCGCAGGTGGCGATGAGGGCATTATCGACGAGGGGGTATTGCGCAAGGTAGTGCGCGATGTCGCGCTGAGTAACGGCCTCGACCGCAGCGAGCCGGGCAGCGCTGGAGCGCACGTAGCCGAAGGACTCGAGGTCTTCGATGAGCTGCATGAGGCGGGTGCGCGGGTTCTCGGCCTCGAGTGCGAGGTGAGTTCGGCGACGGTTCTTGACGCGCTGCAATTCGTCGGCGGTGGCCCCATCGTCCGATAACTGTTCAGCCTCACGCCGCAGCGCCGTCAGCATCTCGTCGCACTTCTCGGGCAGGCCGTCGGCGTAGAGCACCATCAGGCCTGCGTCGCGGTAGCCCACCCAGATGGCGCCCGCCGAGGCACAGATGCCCTGCTGCACGATGTTCCAGTAGCAGCGCGAATTGCTGCCGCCGAAGAGCGACTGGAGGATCTCCAGCGTCTCGGCCAGCCGATGGCCCTCGGGGACCGATCGGCTCACCAGCAGCACCGACTGCTGGCGGAACTTGGGCAGCGGGCAATACTCGCGCCGGGCAGCGAAATCCAGCGCCGGCGGCGGGCAGTCGAGCCCGGTGTCGCGGGCCGGCTCCCAGTCGCCGCAATAGCGCCCGGCGGCGGCGAAGACCACCTGGGGGTCTATCCCGCCGGCGACGACCAGCACCAGATTGTCGGGAGCATAGCGGCGGCGATGGTACTCGAGCATGACCTCGCGCGGCATGGCGGCGATGGTGTCGCGCTCGCCGAGGATCTCGTGTGCCAGGGGGTGGTCGCCGAAGCAGCGCTCGTGCAGGAAGTTCCAGACCTGGTGGTCGAAGTTGTCGCCGGCCATGGCGATTTCTTCGAGGATGACGTTGCGTTCGGTCTCGAAGTCGTCGGGCGCCAGGCGCGGCCGCATCATGTCGGCCAGCAGCTCGATCTGGTCGACGATGCGTTCGGCGGGCACCCAGCCGTAGTAGACGGTGCGTTGGCGGCTGGTGTAGGCGTTGTAGATGCTGCCCAGCTCGTCGAAGCGGACATTGATGTCGCGCCAGGTGCGCCTGGCGGTTCCCTTGAAGCACATGTGTTCCAGGAAGTGGCTGACGCCGTGCTCGTGGGGGCGTTCGTCACGCGAGCCGGTCTTGACGAAGAAGGCCGCCGCGGCGGAGCGCACGCGCGGCATGACTTCGCAGACGACGCGCAGGCCGTTGGGCAGGGTGTGTTCGACGAAGCAGGAATCCATAGTGGCGGCGATTCTACCGCGAGGCGGGCGACAAGCCAGCGCGGCGGCGCAGGTGCCGCACAAACCGGGACCACCAAGAGCGCCAAGAAGAACGCCAAGGACGCCAAGGAAACGCCAATAAGGCGCCGGAAACGCCGGGCTGTAGGCTGGGCGGCACCTGCCCTGCGGGTTGGCGCCTACGGCTGGGCGCCGAGTTGGCGGCTGCGCTCGAAGGCGGCCACGACGGCCTCGACGATGTCGTCGAAGACGCGGTTCTCGGCCAGCGAGGCCATCGCCGCGGCGGTCGTGCCCCCGGGGGAAGTGACCTTTTCGCGCAACGTGGCCGGCGGCTCGCCGCTCTCGAGCATCATGCGGGCGGCCCCCAGGCAGGTCTGCTTGGCCAGCAGGTCGGCGTACTGCCGGGAGAGGCCGATGCGTTGGGCGGCCGCCACGATCGCCTCGGTGAAGAAGTAATAGTACGCCGGCCCGGTGCCGGAGACGGCGGTGACGGCGTCCATCAGGTCTTCGTCTTCGATGTGCACGCTCTTGCCGCCGGCGTCGAAGATGCGCTGGGCCCGCAGCAGGTCGGCCTCGCTGGCCCAGCGGCCGCGGCAGACGCCGGCCATGCCGGCCCCCACGTGCGAGGCCAGGTTGGGCATCACGCGCACCACCCGCGCCTTGCAATGCGGGAAGCAGGCTTCCAGAGCCGCGGTCGAGACGCCGGCCATGATCGAGACGATCACCTGGTCCTCGCGGAGCAGGTCGGCAAAACCGGCCACCACCTCGCGGTAGATCTGCGGCTTGACCGCCAGCAGCAGAATGTAGCTGTTGGCCACCACCTCGCGGTTGTCGTCGGTCACGTCGATGTTGAACCGCCGGGCGAACAGCCGCCGCCGGCCCTCGTCCGGGTCCGCCGCGATGATGCGGTCGTCGAGCAGCACGCTGTTGCGCAGCAGACCGTGGACGATTCCCTCGGCGGCATTGCCGGCCCCGATCACGCCTATCTCGTATTGCGGCTTCAACGGCGATCTCCTGGAAACCTCGTTCGATTATGCAGCCGGCCACGGCCTGGTCGGCCCACGGCGAAGGCCGGCGCAGCGGCCGGTCGCAGGCGGCGCGTGGCAAGAGTGTCTTGCCGGCCGCACATGCCAATCATATCGGCTCGGGTGCGCGGATCAGCAGATCGCGCAGGGCCGGCTCCAGCTCGGAAAACTCGAAGTCCAGCCCCGCCGAGCGCAGCTTCTCGGGCAGCACGCGCTGGCTGGCCAGCAGCAGGGCCGGGCCCATCTCGCCCAGCAGCAGTCGCAGGGCCGGCGCCGGCACCGGCAGCAGCGCCGGACGGCGCAAGAGCTGCGCCAGACAGCGGGTCAGTTCGCGGTTGGTGACCGGCCGGGGCGCCACGGCGTTGACCGGTCCGTGCAGATCGTCGCGCTCGAGCACGAACTCGACGGCGCGCACCATGTCGCGCAGGTGGATCCAGCTCACGAACTGGCGACCCGAGCCGACGACGCCGCCCAATCCCAGCCGGAATGGCCCCAGCATGCGCGCCAACGCGCCGCCCTGGCGCGCCAGCACCAGCCCGATACGCAGGTGTACCACGCGCACGCCGGCCGCGCGGGCCGGCTCGGCGGCCGCTTCCCACGCGCGGCACAACTCCGGCAAGAAGCCCGTCCCGGGCGGCGCATCTTCGGTCAGCGGCTCGTCGCCGCGGTCGCCGTAGTAGCCGGTAGCCGAGGCGCACACGAAGACGGCCGGCCGCGGCTCGGCGGCGGCAATGACCTCGGCCAGCAGCCGCGTGCTGCCGACGCGGCTGTCGTGCAGCTCGCGTTTGCGGCGGTCGGTCCAGCGGCGGGCCGCGACGCTGGCACCGCACAGGTTGACCACCGCCTGGCAGCCGGCCAGGGCTTGCGGATCGAGCCGCCCGCGCGAGGGATCCCAAAGCACGAAGTCAGCGGCCGCTCCGGCCGGCGGGGCGCTGCGCAGCAGCCGCAGCACGTCGTGGCCGGCGGCGCGCAGGTACGGCACCAGGGCGCCGCCGATGAGTCCAGAACTGCCGGCAATCGCGACTCGCAACTCGACTGCGCTCCGTGGGGCAGAGGGGCGTTCTCAGGGCACTTCGATCACCAGACCGTCGTAGGCCAGCTCCATGCCGTCGGGCAGCTCGGCGTTGGTCTGCCGGTGGCCCAGTTCGTGGGCGATGTGCGTGAAGTACGTACGGCGCGCGCCGATGCGCCCGGCCACTTCGACCGCCTGGGTGATGTTGAAGTGCGTGGGATGCGGCCGGCGGCGCAGGCCGTCGAGGATCAGAACCTGCAGCCCTTCGAGCAGCTTCCAGCTCTCGGGCGGGATCGCGCTGCAATCGGTGCAGTATGCCACGTCGCCGATGCGAAAGCCGAGCACCGGCATCGTGCCGTGCAGCAGCGGGATGGGGACCACGCGGCGGCCGAACAGCTCGAACTCGCCGTCGATCTCTACGGGGACGAGGTTGGGCTTGGAGCTGGGGTAGTCGGGGTCTTCGCGGAAGGCATACGGGAACATGGCCCGCAGGCCGCGCAGCGTGGCGGCCGAGCCATGCACCGGCAGCGGCGCGCGGGCCAGGGCGTTGAAGCGGCGCAGGTCGTCGAGTCCCACGATGTGGTCGGCGTGGTGGTGGGTGTAGAGCACCGCGTCAACGTGCCGCAGCCCCGCGGCCAGGGCCTGCAAACGCAGCTCGGGCCCGGTATCGACCAGCACGTGGCGGTCGTCGAAGCTGAAAACCACGCTGGGCCGCGTGCGCCGGTCGCGCGGGTCGTCGGAGCGGCACACCGCGCAGTCGCAGCCGATCATCGGTATGCCGTGCGACGTGCCGGAACCCAGGACGGTCAGTCTGACGCTCATCGCCGCTCACAGCCCGTCGGCCCGGCCACGGCCACGGGCGGTTGCATCACGCTGGCTCACACCACAAGGCCGCCTTCCTCTATCCCCCTGTTCCCGGCGGGGCAGGGAGCAAACGCCGCAGGAGAGCTTTCCGCCCCACCGGCGCGAGGATGGCAGACAGCATGTTACAGCAAGCCGGGCGGCGTCGCCCACTCAAGAGACGACCCCGCCCGGCTCGTAAGAGGATAGCGAACTCGACCAGCGGCGACTACCAGACCTCCTGTTCGAGCTTCTTCTTGATCGGGCTGCGCCGGTCGAAGATCATGGCCCGCTCTTTTACCTGGCCGTCGGCCGGGTCGAGGTAGACCAGCACGACCGAGGTCTTGTCGCGGTAGGAGAACTTACCATCTGCCTGGGGCCAGCGTTCCTTGACCGGCTCGTCGAAGCGCAGGTCGAGCACCACGGCGCCGGTGGTGAAGTCTACGTCTTCCTTTTTCTCGTTGCCTTCTTCGTCGATCTCGCCGGTGTTGACGTTCTTGACCAGTCCACCGATCACGTCGCCGATGGCCACATCGAAGCGCTGCTTGACCCAGCGGCCGCGGATCCACTTCCAGACATCGACGCTGGCGGTGCCCTCGGGCGGACGGGCGCCGCTGACAAAGAAGTACGTGCTGGGCGTAACCGTGATCGGCTCGCTGGGATAGGACCACTCACCGACGATGACGGTCTTTCTGGCGTCTTCGGGGTTCTTGAGCATGCGCGTCTGGCCGACGTAGCGGTTCCACAGCCGCACCCGCATGCGGTAGCGATAGGTCTTGCCGGCTTCGACCGAATCGTCGTGGAACCACACGGCCGGTTCGCCGGTTTCGGGGTGCTTGATCAGCTCCTTGACGTCGCCGTAACCCGAGCCGGCGGCGCGCTTCTGTTCGCGTTCCAACAGTTTGCGGGCGCGTTTGATGATGGCCTTGGCGTCGCGCTGGTTGGCCTTGGAAGCGTACTGGTTGCGCAGGATCTCCTGGGCGGCGTCGATGGCGGCGTTGTAATCCTTCGAGCCGAGGGCCTTGCGGGCGTTCTTGAGCGCCTCGCGGATCTGCTTGCGGGCCTCGCGCTTGGCCTTGGCTTCTGAGCGGGCCGGCGAAGGCCCGATCGCGCCGGCGCCCTCGCCGCCCAGGCCGCGGCCCACGCCGCGCCCCATGCCGCGTCCCATGCCGCGCCCCATGCCGCGTCCCACGGGGCGTGGGCCGGCGGGTACGGTGGGCACCGCCATGCGGCCCCCGCCGCGCGCCAGAGGACCGACCTCGGGTTCCGGCTCTTCCGGCTGCTCCTGCTCTTCTTCCTCGTAACCCGGCAGCGGGGGTATCTCCCACAGGTCGCCGGCCTCGACCGAGTAGAAGTCAGGTTCCATGATGTAGGGCTGGGCGGCCTTGACCTTCATGAAGGCCTCGCGCAGCTCATCCTTGTTGGCCAGCTTGCCGGAGGTCTCGTCGAAGACCGGCTCGGGCAACTCGAGTTGCGGGTCGGCGGGGGCCGGGGGCACGTCCTGCCAGTCGGAGAACTCGCCCGAGGCCAGCATCTCCTGCCGCTGCACGTCCAGGCCCACCACGTAGGCCTTGGCCTTGTAGGGGGCGTAGCCGGCCTTGATCATGTCCTGGAACTGGGCCTTCTTGTCGTAGTAGGCCCCCACCGTGACCCAGGCCACTTCCACCGGCTTGAGCTCTTCGTCTTTGGGCTGTTCTTCCTCATCGGTGAACCCGGGAATCATCGCCGGCTGCTTGATGACCATGCTGCGTCCGGTGCGGATGCGCGGCTCGGACGGCGGCAAGGGCGTCACCAGGGCCACCGAGTGAGCCTGGCCCTCGGCTTCGTCGAGTCCGGGGACCTCGATGCGCTTGCCGAACGGCGTGGCCCGCGGCAGCTCCGCCACCAGCGGCGGGGCCTGGCTGTCCGGGGCACGGTAGAAAATGCCGGCCTCGTGGATGGCGCGCAGTCGCTCGGCGAACCGCTCGATCTTCACCGGCTCGGGCTGGCGGCTGCGCAGGGCTTGCTCGAGTCTGTCGGCATCCTGTTTGATCTTGACCAGCAGCTCGCCGGGGCCGACCTCGGCGCCGCCGTAGCTGATCCTGTTGGGCGAATTGAGTGCGTAGAGCCATACCATTGCGCCCAATGCCACGACCGCCAGGCCCAGCACGCCCTTTTCGACATGCGCCTCGAGCAGTTTGAGCCATTTGTTCATCGGTGGTTCTCCGCTGCTGCCGCCCGGTGGGCTTGCCCGCCCGGGGTTACTGTTCGGTCGCTATACCCAGCTTCTGGCGTACCGCCTTGGGCATCCAGTCCTTGAAGAGCTCGCGGCGGAAGTAGCCCTCGAACTCGTAGGTGGCCTGGACCACCGGCGCGGTGCCGTAGAGGTAGCCTTCGGCGGTCGCTTCTTCGACGTCCACCGCCTCGTAGCCGAACTTGATGCACTGGTAGAAGTTCACCTTGCTCATCTGGTCGATGAGCTTGAGCACCTCGCGCTGGTCGATCACCACCACCAGCACGAACCGCACCACGTCGTACTCCTCGTTGCACTTGCGCCCGGTCAGCGAGGGCCCGGGCGGCGGAGGTGTCTCGGACCCGACCGCCGGGAAGTACAGCTCGCCGGTCTCGCCGCCCACTTCGTAGCCCCGGATGCGCAACAGCACCACGCGCTTGACCGGCACGTCCTCGACGCAGGGCTCGCGCCCGCTCACCCGGCCGGCGGCGGCGTCATTGAGGGCCGCGATGGCCCTGACGACGTCATCCTGGATCCACAGCCCTACCTGGGCGTACCACATCTGCTCGGGCGGCGGTGCACCGGGGTCCTCGACGATGGAGCTGACGTGGAACGAGCCGGGGGCGTAGTAGCAGTAGATGCTGCGGGCCTTGCGCACGCGGGCGCGCAAGACCGGGTCATACTTGGGGTCGTTGCGGTCGATCAGTGACATGTCCAGCTTGGGCTGGCCGGGCATCATCGGGGAACCCATGCCACGCCCCCCGAACGCCCCCGGGGCCCCCACCATGCGCCCACCGATGCCGCGTGCGAAGCGCCCTCCGCCCAGCGGCGAGCGGCCGAAGCCGGTCGGCCGGCGCGTGACGCGCGGCTGCTCCTCGTCCTCCTGGCTCTCCATGCGCCGCTCGATTTCCTGGGCGATCATCTCCTCGACGTTTTCCTGCTCCTCGGCGATGTCGGCATCGGTCGGAAGCGTATCGGCGTGCAGCACCTTGTGGATGGTCTTCATCGCCCGGTCGTACTCTTCCTTGAAGCGGAAGGCGGTGGCGTCCTTGTCCGGCTTCGGGAAAACATTGTCCATCAGCAACTGCCGCCGGTTTATCTCGGCCGCAACCGCCTTGGTCTGCTCGAACTCCTTGGCGAACATCTCGGCCCGCTGTTTCTCGGCCTTGATGATCTCGGGGTTCTTGGGATCGCGGATCAGTTGCTGGATGCTGCTGGCGCCGGTCTTGGAGATGGTCTCCTTCATGGCCCTGGTCACGTCGTCACGCGACATGCCGATCACGCCCACGACGATGGCGGCAATCGTCACCAGTCCGCATATGATGGTGATCAGGTAGGTTTTCACGAACTCTAGCGCGGCTCTCATCGCTGCTCTCTCCGCTGTCTATGGCCACTCGCTGGTGCGACGGCCGATTGCATCCGGGGCCCGCCGGCCCCTGATGATGGTCATTGCGGCTTCTGGTCTTCCCCGGCCTCGGCCGGGGGCTCGCCGATCTTGATCTTGAACCCCAGCCGGAAGGTCCAATCGGTGGCCATGTCTTCGCCGGTCACCGGATCGGGGAACTGGACGCTGGGTTCGCCCTCCTCGCCGGGCTGGGCCATGCCCATTCCCGGCATGGCGCCCATCATGCGGCCGCCGGCCATGCGCCCCCCTGCTCCCATGCCCATCCCGGCCCCGCGCACGCCCCCGCCCCCGCCGCGAGCCGCGAAGCCGCCGCTGCGCCGCGTACCCATGTACTGCACGACCCACGGGCGGGCGAGGTTGCGGTTGTCGGGATCGCTGACGTTCTTTTCGTCCTTTTCAGGGATATAGAAGCCCAGGCCGGGCGTACGGCCGAGCTCGCGCAGCCGCGGATAGAAGTCTTCTTCGATCAGGCTGACGGCTTCGGACTGCCGTTCGCCGTAGAGCAGCCGGCCCTGGATGCTGACGAAGAAGCCGGGGGCCTCGGCCGTTTCTTCCACCGCCCCGCCACCGCCGCCGAACGCAGGCCCCATTCCCATGCGACCCGGGCGGCCCATGCGGCCGCCCAGCCCGGGGGCGCCGGTTGCATAGGTCTTGCTCTCGGCGGCCTGGGTCCGGTCGACTTCGAGCGCGTCGATGTTGCCGGAATAGCGGATATCGAGGTGCTCGATGATCATCTGGCGGCGTTTGGTGCGCTTGAAGCGCTGCGGATCGGATTCGATCAGTTTCTTGAGCTCCTCGGGCGTCCGGGCGGCCGCGAGGGCGGGATCGATCTTGGGCAGGGCCTCGTGGACCAGCCAGATGACGCGTGGGATGACGTCCTTGTCCTTTTCCAGCTCGAAGAGTTTGTTGATCTGCTCGAGCTGGCCGGTGGTGTCGGTGGCCACCTTCTTGTATTCGGCCTGGTACTGCTTGGCCTGGTTGACGATGCGCTGGATCTGGCCGACCAGTTCCTGGTTGCGCTCCAGGGCGCTGCGGTCGATGCCGATGCGCAGGAAGGGCATGACCGCCGCGGCCGCCAGGCACGCCGCCGCTCCCATGAACCACGGCTGCTTGCGGCGCCAGGCCTGCACGCGAGCCAGCTCGGGCGGCAGCAGGTTGGCCCGGATGGTCGCCAGGCCCAGGCCCTGCAGCGCCAGACCATAGGCCGGCCCCAGGCTCAGCACGTTGTCGCTGAACTTCTCGGCGTCGGAAGCACCGGCGGTGACGACCGCCTCGAAGCTCTCGAGCCGCGAGACGCCGCCGGCGATCGTGAGGTTGTTCTCCAGGTACTTGAGCAGGCCGGGCAGCAGGAAGGCATTGCCGCAGGCCAGCACGCGCTTGAGCTCGACGTCGCGGTGGGTCGAGCTGAAGAAGCCGATCGAGCGCTGGATCTCGGCCACCAGGTCGGCAAAGACGGGCCGCATGGCCTGGAAGACCTGGCGGGCGTACTTGCTGGTGGCGGCGGTGCGCTTGAGGGCCTCGGCTTTTTCGAACGTCAGCTTGAAGGCCTTGACCAGCGCCTCGGTGAAGCTGTTGCCGCCCAGGGGGATGTTGCGCGACCAGGCGCTGTGCGGCTCGACCACGATCAGGTCGGTGTGCTGGGCACCGACGTCGATGACGATGGTGGCGGTGCCCTCCTCGATGTCGCGTTCCGCGTCGTAGCGGCAGAAGTTGTAGAGCGCCGAGGGGATGGTCTGGATCGCCAGCGGCGTGATGTTGAACCTGGTGAAGTGCTCGAGATGCTTGCGCACCAGGTCCTTGCGCATCGCGAAGATGCCCACCTCGACGTCGGGGGCGTCTTCGGCCTCGAACACCTGGTAATCCCAGACCATATCGTTGATGTCGAAGGGTATCTGCTGCGTCGCTTCGAACTGCACGATCTCGGGGATCTTCTTGGATTCCACCGGCGGCAGCTTGCAGAAGCGGGCGAACGTCTGCTGGCCGGGAACGCCGACGACGAAGCCGTCGTTCTGCCAGTCGTTGCGCGAGGTGAACTTCTCCAGGGCGGCGGCGATCAGCTCGTCCGGGTCGGCATCGGGCTGCGACAGGATCTTGGGGTGTTCGATGACGTCGAAGGCGACCAGCTCGACCTTACCCTCTTCTGCCGCCGGCCTGAGCTTGATCGCCTTGAGCGCACACTGGCCTATCTCGATTCCCCACACAGCGTTGGAACTCGCCATCACGCGTACTCCTGTGCCTGCCGTCTCCAGCGGCGGATTCTGACGCCTCTCTGGCTGCTCTCGGGCTGCCCGGAGGACCGCTCGTCGGCGTCATCCGGGGCGGTTCGCGGAGCCCACCGACCGTCGCGCCTGTCGCCCGTGGTATTCCCCGGCGCGGGGTCGCTCAGGCGCAAAACACGCGGGGGGCACCGGTTACGGCGCAGCGCGGCGCCGGTCGCAAGCCCGCTGGCCCGGCGCCGATCGACGCGGCGCGCCGGGCCGCCCAATGATGATTGATATCCATACCTTAGTCAAACCCGCGCCGCGCAATTCGCCGGCGCGCCGTTCAGTCGCCTTTGCAGCCGGCCGGCGAACGACTTCTCAGCCCGTCAGGCGGGCGCCCGCGCAGCCCTTCGGGCGGGAGCCTGCGCCGCCGGCCGGCGCGTCTGTCAACCGACCCTTTTCGACGCGCCAGCCCGGCGATGGTTCCCGGCCGGTCGCACTGTCGCACCGCCACGAGCGGCGGCGCCGAACCGGCGGCGCGCGTCCGATAGTACGCAGGCTGGCTTGGGCGTGGGTGGTGTTTTCGGAGGTTTCTTTTGACCTCGCAGCGTGCGGCGGGAAGAATCATACGGAAACGGAGCCCGCACGGCATCAAACGGGAGCGATTCCGAATCCAGTTTCGACCAGTTTCGGTCATCAGTGGGGACACGCCCAGGGCGTCAAGACGCCTGCTGTAACTCGGGACGACGGTTGGCTTCACGAGCTACAGGAGGAGTGGGGGCCGGCGAGTTGCGTTTTTTCGCAACCACGCCGGCCTGCTTTTTGCGCGCAGCGGGTCCGGGCAGCCGGCACCGGGCACACGACGGCGTGTCAGGTGGGCAGCTCAATCCGGCTCGCAGGTGACGGTGAGATTAAACGTGGCGAATTGCTCGACGTAGAGCTCGGCGCGCTCCTGGTTTGTCACCAGCAGTACCGATTGACCCGTCTCGTGGGCTTCGACCGTCTTCTCGACCGCCTCAGCGGCCTTGAGTGGCGTGAGCTTGAGGATCGTCAGGATGACGTGCTCGAAGGTATTGACGTCGTCGTTGTGGAGAATGACGCGAAAAGGCGGCAACCGGCGCGTACGCGGCTCGGATTGCGTATCGGTCTGCGTCTGATCTCCTGCCGCCGCCACGCCCGCCGCGTGAGTCTGCCACAGGTCGACCGAATCCATCATCGACGTTGCGACCTCCCTCTGCCATCGTCGAGTCGTAAGCCGGGTCCGCACAGACAGTATAGCCATGTGTGCCGGGGGCGCACAAAGCTTTCCGCCGTTGCGCTGCGTGTGTGGGCTGGTCGGCGGCTGGCGGGCTGCGGGCGGTGCGTTTGTTAAGCTGGTGGCGGGCGCATAAACTGTTGCGGATGTTCGCGCAAGAATCAGACAGCCCGCCGCCTGACGGCGCCGCTGCCCCGCCGGCGGCCGCGGCCGACGCGCCGGCCGTGGTGCGGCTCGAGAGCGTCCGCAAGGTGTACACCACGGCCGATCCGCCGGTGGTGGCGCTCGACGGCATATCGCTGGCGGTGCGTCCGGGGTCGTTCACGGCGATCATGGGGGCCAGCGGGTCGGGCAAGAGCACGCTGCTGCACGTGATCGGCGGGCTGACCGGGCCGACCGCCGGCCGCATCGAGATCGAGGGCCGCGACATCGGGGCCATGTCGGACCATCAGCGCACGGTCTTCCGGCGGCGGCGGATCGGCGTGATCTTCCAGGAGTTCAACCTGCTGCCGACACTGACGGCGCGTGAGAACATCGCCCTGCCGATGCTGGTCGACGGGCGGCCGCTGCGCGAGGCGCGGCGGCGCGTCGACGAGCTGCTCGAGCTGCTGGGCCTGACGTCGCGGGCCGAGCACCGCCCGGGGGCGCTCTCAGGTGGCGAACAGCAGCGGGTGGCGATCGCGCGGGCGCTGCTCAACGATCCGGCCATCGTGCTGGCCGACGAGCCGACGGGCAACCTCGATTCGAAGCAGTCGGAAGCCATCTGGCAGACGCTGCGCCGTATCGCCGACGAGGGTCGCTGCACCGTCCTGATGGTGACGCACGAGGCCCGCGGGGCGGCCTATGCCGACGAAGTCATCGTGCTGTGCGACGGGCAGATTATCGGAACCATCGAACCCAAAGGATCGGCTGATGCGGCACTGGTCGCAACTGGCTACCAGAAACTGGCGGGCTAAGAAGCTCCGCACGTTCGGGTCGATCCTGGCGGTGGCCCTTGGTACGGCCGCGGTGGTGTGGGTGGCCTGTTGCCACGAGTCGGTCAAGCAGTCGGTGCTGGGCTGGGCCGGGGGCTACGTGGGCAAGGCCCACATCACCATCAGCTCGATGTGGGGCACCTACGACCAGATCCCGCAACGCATCATCCGCAAACTGGAAAAGCTCGACAACGTGGCCGCCATCACGCCGCGGCTGCTGTTGCTGCGCAGTTGCCGGCCGATGCGCGAGAAGATGCTGCGCATCGCCGACCTTTCGGCCCTGCGCTGGAGCGACGACGACCCGGTGGTCGACCTGGCCGGGATCGCCGTACCGCGCGAGTTCGAGCTGCGCGACTATCCGCTGGCCGCCGGCCGGCGGCTGAAGGCCGACGACAAATTCGCGTGCATGCTGGAGGCCGGCTGGGCCAGAGAACAGGGTCTGAAGGTCGGCGACTACCTGCTGGTCTGGGATATCAGCTCGGAGAAGCCCCATCCGTTTCGCATCGTGGGGTTGTTCGAACGGCGCCGGGTGGCCCGCTTCCAGAAGCCGCTGGCGCTGGTGCCGCTGAAGACACTCCAGCGGGTGGCCAGGAAGTACGCTCTGGTCAGCACGGTCGACCTGACGCTGGCCGACGCCAGCCGCGAAAAGATGCTCAAGACCGCCCTGCACGTGCGGGCACTGGCGCGTACGGTGGCGACCAACGCCCGGGTGCGCTCGGCCGAAGCGCGGCTCAAGCAGGTCGAAATGGCCCAGAACAACCAGCGGTTCGTGCTGGTGCTGCTGGGCTGCGTGGCCATGCTCACCGCGCTGTTCATCATTCTGAGCACGCTGAGCATGGGCCTGCTGGAGCGCGTGCGCCAACTGGGACTGCTGCGTTGCGTGGGCATGACCCGCGGCCAACTGGTGGGCCTGGTGATGCTCGAAGTCGTGCCGCTGGGGCTGGTGGGCGTGGCGCTGGGCGTGCCGCTGGGCATCGGCCTGACGGCCCTGACGGTCTGGCTCGTGCCGCAGTACGTCGGTTCGCTGATCGTCAGCACCTCCGGGATCGGGCAGGCCGCGGCCGCCGGCATCCTCACCACGCTGGTGGCGGCGTCGCTGCCGGCGATCTCGGTGGCGGCGATCTCTCCGCTGGAAGCCTCGCGCCCGCGGGCGCGGCGGCCGCACGCGGGCTGGCTGGTGCTGAGCCTGCTGTTGGGGGTCGGCGTGCTGGTCTGGCAGCACTTCGGACTGATCGAAAGAACCCGGCGCGACGTGGACTTCCTGGCGATGGCGGCCGCCGGCGTGGTGGCCCTTTACGGCGGCTATGCTCTGCTGGCCGGGCCGCTGGTGCGTCTGGTGGGAACGCCGGCGGTGGCGCTGGCGGCGCTGACCCTGCGGGTGCGCTACCGCCTGCTGCAGGACCAGGTCGGCAACGCGGTCTGGCGGG
>CAZRSM010000213.1:0-1586 GCA_964602755.1 uncultured Planctomycetales bacterium | reverse complement strand
TGGCGATAGGGCTTGAGCGCGTGTACCTCGACCAGCACGGTGGGGCGGTTGCAGACGGCGCCGTAGCCGGTCGAGAAGCGCGGCGTATGCGCCGCCCAGGCCACGAAACCCTTGGCCGGGTCCTGGCGATCGACCGGACCGCCGTAGGGGAAGGTGAGAAAGCCGTCACGCTCGACGGCGGGCAGGACGTGGCTCTCGAGCGTCTCGCGCAGCCATCGGGCGACCGGCTCGGCGGTCAGCGGGCCGGTGGTGGCCGAATAGAACAGGCAGATGCGGTGGTCGCTGCCGTTGGTGGTGTGGTTGTCGAAATAGAGGTCGGGTTGCCAGCTCGTCCACAGTCCGAGCCAGGCGCGCATCTCGGCGGTGTCGGCCTTGGTGTAGTCGCGGTTGAGGTTGAGGTTGGTGGCGGTGACGCGCCAGCCCATCTCCTGCGGACCGTTCTGGTTGATACGGCTGTACGGGCTGAAGCGTTCGTGTCCGTCGGTGTTGAAGATGGGAATGATCAGCACATTGACCTGCTGAAGGATGCCGGCCAGCGACGGCTCGAAGAGCAGGTCGCGTGCCAGGGCCAGCGAGGCGTCCTTGCCGGCGCACTCGCCGGCGTGGATGCAGTTTTGCAGCAGGACGATGGGTTTGCCGTCGGCGTGGGCCTGCGCCGGCGAGAAGGTGCCGCTGGTCGAGAGCACCAGCAGCGGCAGCTCGCGGCCGGCGGCGCTGCGGCCGAAGCTGGTGTAGTGCGCGTGGGGCGACAGCTCGGCCAGGCGCCGGCAGAAAGCCGCGGCGTCGGCATAGCGGCCGGTGCGGGCGTAATCGCTCTGTTCGGCGACGGTACGGGGCAAGTCGGCAGGTGGGGCGGCGGGGAGGTTGGCAACGGCGGCCAGCGCCAGGGCGGCCGACAGCCAGCAGGTTTTTGGGATCATCGCGAACTCGCTTCTCATCTCTCAATTGAACAGGTGTTTTCCCCTCGCGCAAGTCCGAATAAGCACTCGCCGCCGGGCATGGTTTCATAACCGGGCGGGCAGTGCAAGTCGTTCCTGGGCCCGCGGGCCTTGTGTTTTGGGCGGCAAGTAATATGATCATCGGTTCTGGCACGGCTCCACGCTTGGCGGCTGGGGGCGTTCCCGGGTGGATAACGCGCAGAGGACGATCGCAGATGAGAATAAGCCGCTTGTTCCGCAAGTACGACCGCACCCTGATACTGGTGCTGATGGCGCTGCTGCTGGTGGTCTTCCTGCTGGAGCCGGTGATCATGCGCGCCATGGACCAGAGAGGGATGCAGGACGTGGTCGTCGGCACGCTCGACGGCGAGCCGATCTACGCCGCCCAGGTGCGGCAGGCGCTCGACGACGTGAGCCTCGCGGCCCAGATGGGCTTCCCGACGCCGCGGGTCTCGGGAAGGGACCGCGAGCGCGACATCGCCACCTATCTGCTGCTGCGTGAAGCCCGCGAAGCCGGGATCGTGATCGGACGCGATGATATTATCGGCGTTTTCAAGAACAACCCCAACGCGGCCCAGCGGCTCGAGATCATCCACAAGCGCTCCAACCGCAGCCTCGAGTCCATCTATGAGGCCCTGGCGCGCGTCA
>CAZRSM010000212.1:0-2918 GCA_964602755.1 uncultured Planctomycetales bacterium | reverse complement strand
TCACGTGGCCGTCGGCGATGTCATCGAATATGACCCGGACAATTTGACCATCACCGTCGGCGCCGGCATGACGGTTGGCCAGCTCATAGAAGTGCTGGCCGAGCGCGGGCAGACCATCGGTGCGTGGCGATGTCTGCCTGGGGACGTGACTGTCGGAGCGCTGGCCGCCCTTGCCTGGCCGACACCTTCGTGCTCGCGCTACGGCCTGCCGCGGGACTTTGTTCTGGGGCTGACTGTCGCGACGCCGCGGGGAGCCATGGCCTTCGGCAGCTCGTGCGTCAAAAACGTTGCCGGCTATGCCCTCGAGCGCCTTTTCATCGGCAACTGCTGCACGCTCGGCGTCATTGTGGCGCTGACCCTGCGCACCTTTCCGCTACCGCAGCACGAGCTGACCATTGTCTTCTCCGGCGACCTGGACGCCGTTTCATCATCTGCGGCCTGGCTCGCTCATCAGCCATTGCCCGTGGACTGGATGCGTGCGCGGCCGAGCGCCCACGGGGACGCGTGGCAAGCCACCGTGCATTTGGCCGGGTATCGGGAAGAAGTGCAGCAGGCGGCCGAAGCAATCCGCGACCAGCTCGGCGCCCTTGGCGTCGAAGCGACTGTCGCCGAATCCGCCGCACGGGAAAGCGACGCCCTGAAGGTTCCGCCTTTGCCCAACGATGCTGTTTGGGCTGCGGCTGTCGCCCTGTCGGCGGCTTGCTCGCTGGCCGGCTCGGCCGAAACGGTTGAGCTGTGGCCACTGGCCGGCATCGTCTGGACAGCGGGGCCGATTGCGGCCGGCGCCCACGACCAGCCCTCGCCCCTTGGCCAGGGCGCCGCCGAACTCCAGCCGCTGGCCCTCAGCGCCGACCGCGTCTTCGATCTCTCGCCGCTGCCGGACGTGGTGAGCCGCATCAAGCGCCATTTCGACCCGGACAATACTCTGCCGCCTTGGCCGGCGGGAAGCTGAGGCGCGACCATCGCCGGCATCGCCCCGTGGTCCCCGGACGTTGATGAACGAGCGCTCAGCCACCCGGCCATGGCGTTTGATGAACGGACGTTCAGCCGATGCTGGACCCACCTGTCGAACTCGCCCGTTTATCGCTTGTTAGCGCGTGGTTGGGGGCCGGGAGCACGCGACATGGCGCTGCTTTTCCGGCCGCCGCCTCGGCCCGCTCGATCAGCTCATCCTGCTCCTCGCGCGAAAGGTCCACGAACCGGGCGCTGAGGCCGGCAAAGCGCACGATGAGGTCGCCGTAGTCGGCCGGATTTTGCTGCGCGGCCCGCAGAACGTCGGGGTCGAGACACGCCACCTGCAGCTCCTGGCCGCCCCGCTTGAAAAACGCCCGCACAAGCCAGCGCACAACCTCGGCAGACGTGCCCGCCGGCAGTGTCAGGTTCAAGTTGTAGCCCCCGCGAAAGTACCGCGCGGCGTCGAGCTTCAGCACGGAGTTCAGCGTGGCCGTCGGGCCTGCGCGAGCCGTGCCCTGGGCCGCTGCGATGCTGTCGGCCACGGGCGTCCACGCCCGCCGTCCATCCGCCGACGCGCCCAGCCGCCGGGCATCGACGTGGTGGAGACTGCGCACGACATGACAGACCACATGCCGCGGCCCACCGGCCTCGCGGTCGATTTCGTCCAGCGCGGCCTCGCGCATCCGCACCAGCTCCACGGCCCACCTGTCGGCCCGCTCGTCTCCATTGCCCCACTTCGGCGCCGCCAGCAAGACCCGCCGCACGCGCTCGTCGGGGAAATCGCGGCGCACTGCCTCGACCAGCTCATCCATGGTCAGCCGTCGCTGCCCGAAGACCACATCGTCGATGGCCGCCAGCGCATTGGCCGCATTCGCCAGCGCACGCTCGTAAACACAGACGAAGCGGTAGGCCTGGGCCTCAAGCAAATCGCATCCGCGCTCGATCTGGCCGGTCATTAGCGCCGAGGTAAATGGCGTGGGCACTTCGCGAGCCATCCGCCGCTTGTGCTCCTGGCCTTGCCGCCGCATCTGCGCCAGCCTGGCATTCATGTGCCGCCGCAGCGCATCGAGCAGCTCGTCCATGCTGGACGCCTGCCGGCCGTCGGCGAGCAGCACTTCGTTGAGGGCCGCGATGTGTTGGATGGTGCCGCCCCACGCCGCCGCCGAGTCCGCGCACAGGCCCGGTATGCCGAGTTCGTTGCAGCCGATGACGCAGTAGCCCCAGGCGTGCTGGGGCTTGACGCCAAGCTGCACAAAACCCGCGGCCGTGGGGATATCGTTGACCAGCAGCGGCATCGATAGCCCTTCGGCCAAAAGCTCGGCCGCCCGCCGCTCGACGGCCTCGTCGATGCCGGGGTGCCAGCGCAGGAAAACCGGCGGATCGCCCACCCGCGCGACGCTGGCGGCCTCGAGAAAACACATCGTCAGCGCGTTGCACCGGTCCTGTCCCTGCTCGTCGGCTCCGCCGACGGTGATCGCCTGGGTCTTCGAACCGCGCCCGTACAGGGAATTCGCTGCGACCTTGAGCATGAAAGCGGCCGCCAGATCAGTGACCTCGTCGCGGCCCAGGGCATCGTGGACAAATGGCTCGAGCACGCGGTCCGGCAGGCCGATCGACACCGACATCCCGTGCCCCTCGATTGCGATGGCCAGATGCACCAGCGCGATGGCCTGCAGGGCCTCGAACAAATCCCGCGCCGGCAGGCCGGGCACGCGACTGCAGGCCTCGGCCACGCGCTGGTAACATCGCCGCAGCGCGGGGTCATCCACGCGCCCGGCCATCTCCCGGGCCGCTCGCGCGTAGCGGTGCGCCCAGTCCACCACCGCCCGCAGCCCGATCGCCATCGCCCGCCGATACACCGCCGCCTCGCCGTCGTCGCGTCGCGCCAGTCGCTCGGCCTTTTCGGCCAGTTCGATGAGGCCGCGGTGGACCACAGCATTCAAGTCCACGGCCAGATGCCCGAT
>CAZRSM010000211.1:0-7472 GCA_964602755.1 uncultured Planctomycetales bacterium | reverse complement strand
TACCCCGCGTTTTCTCCAGGAGGGGACGGTTGATCGTGCGCGCCGCGACCCCCCCTCCCTTTCAGGGAGGGGGCAGGGGGAGGGTCGAGGCTGCGAACGGCGAATGCCAAGTGGCGAATGCCAAGCGGCGAATCGCGGATGCCAAATACCGAATTGCCGTGCTGCGCAGGCGGCGCGGCTATCCGCTGGCGGCGTGTTCGCTTGCTTCGCCCCCCTGGAAGGGGGGCGGTCGGCTGCAGTGCCTCGCACCGGCTCTTGGCTTCCTGGCGTTTCGCGTAGGCAAGCTGACGCCTGCGCAGCCGCACCGCCGACGCGCTCCTGCGGCGCGCGACGATTCGCTGCCGCCGATTGGCGATTCGCTATTTGTCCGCCTGGACTTGCTCTTCGCTGCCGGCGCGGGTGGCGTCGTGGTCGTAGCCCAGCGCCTGGCGCGAAATCACCCCGTCGCTCTCCATCGCCGACCACGGCGGCGTCACCGCCGCACTGACCGGCAAGGCCAGCCAGTTGAGCGTGAAGCGCGAATAGCAATAGACCATCGCCAGGTAGTCTTCCCAGCCGATGTAATACTTGTTCATCCCCTCGCGGCCGGCGCCCTTGTCTTCGAACGGATCCTCGAAGTACAGCGGTCCGTGCGCCACCACGCCCGACTCCTGTGCCGGTTCGGCCGGCTGCCAGCCCCGGTCGCGCGGCCTGGCCGGCTGATACTTCTCCAGTATCTCCGTGCTGGTCGGCGACTGCCACGACTCGATGGTAGCCGGCCCATCCTCGACCCACTGGTTGTGCACAGGCGCGCAGCCCACCAGCCAGGCGCCCGTCGGCAACAGCAGCGTCAGCGTCGCGATGATCCTGCCTCTGGCCATGACCTGGTCCTCACTCGTCGGCCGGATACTCGACCGCGTAGTTGGTCGGCTCCTTGGTGATCGTGATGTCATGCGGGTGAGATTCTACCACGCCCGCCGGACTGTTGCGCACGAAACGCGCCTTGCGGCGGAATTCGGCCACGTCGCGCGCCCCGCAATAGCCCATCCCCTGCCGCAGTCCGCCCACGAGCTGATAGACGAACTCGCCCAGCGGTCCGCGATACGGCACGCGGCCTTCCACGCCCTCGGGCACCATCTTCTGCGGTTTGTCGGGCGACTGGAAGTAGCGCTCCGCGCTGCCGCGCGACATGGCCCCCAGCGATCCCATGCCGCGATACTCCTTGTAACGCCGCCCTTTCCACAGCACGAGCTGACCCGGGCTCTCGTCCAGCCCCGCCAGCAGCGAACCCAGCATCACGCAGCTCGCCCCGGCTCCCAGGGCCTTGGCGATGTCGCCGCTGTAGCGAATCCCCCCGTCGGCGATGATCGGCACTTCGTCGCCGGCCACCGAAACGGCCTCCATGATCGCCGTGATCTGCGGCACCCCCACGCCGGTGACCACGCGGGTAGTGCAGATCGAACCCGGACCGATCCCCACTTTCACCGCGTCGGCGCCGGCTTCTATCAGGTCGCGCGTGCCGTCCGCGGTGGCCACGTTGCCGGCCACGATCTGGATGCCGGTGCGCCGCCGGAGCTCGCGCACGGTTTCGATCACCGCTTCGCTGTGGCCGTGGGCGGTGTCGACCACCAGCACGTCGACGTCCGCCGCCAGCAGCCGCTCGGCCCGCTCGTAATCGAACACGCCGATGGCCGCCCCGACGCGCAGCCGGCCGCGCTGGTCCTTGCAGCGCCGCGGGAACTCGCGCGAGCGCTCGATGTCGCGCATGGTGATCAGGCCCGCCAGGTGCCCCTGCTGGTCGACCAGCAGCAGCTTTTCGACCTTGGCCCGGTTGAGGATCGCCTCGGCCTCGTCGAGCGTCGTGTCGGGCGGCGCGCAGACCAGGTTCTCTCTGGTCATGATTTCGGCGATGGTGCGTTCGTGCGGCTCGCGGAACTTCAGGTCGCGCCGCGTGAGGATGCCCACCAGCTTGCCGTCGGGCTGCGTGATGGGTATGCCGCTGACGTTGTGCAGGTCCATCGTCTCGCGGGCGCGTTCGACCGGGTCGTCGGGCCGCAGCGTCACCGGGTCCAGGATCACGCCGCTCTCGGAGCGCTTGACCTTGTGCACCTCGCGGGTCTGGTCCTCGATGGTGAGGTTGCGGTGGATGATGCCGATGCCGCCCTCCTGGGCCAGGGCGATGGCCAGGGCGATTACGGTGACGGTGTCCATCGGGGCCGAGACCAGCGGGATGTTCAGCGTGATCTCGCGCGTCAGCCGCGTACCGATGTCGATGTCGCGCGGGTGGATCGCGGCCCGAGCGGGCACCAGCAGGACGTCATCGAAGGTCAGCGCTTCGCCGAGGATCTTGTCGTGCGCGCCCAGTGGAGTCATGCCGGCATCATAAGAACCGCCCCGGCCGCGTCAAGAAAGACCCGCTCAGGCCGTCGCCGGCGCCCCCGCCGGCCGGCGCGGCCGCCACAGCAGGTAGATCAGGCCGCACAGCGCGATCAGCGCCAGGTCGGCGCCGCCCACGCGGTAGAGATAGTGCACCACGGCGCCCTTGCCGAAGGCGTAGCTGTGCAGGCCGATGCCCAGCACGTAGTTGACGCCCACGTAGGTCATGATGATCAGCCAGAAGGCCAGGATGCTCTTGAGGGCCGTGGCCATCATGCTGCGGGTGAGCACGAACAGCAGCATCGCCGCTCCGGTGGCCGCGAAGGTCGCGATCTTCATCGGCGTCAGCGGCGCCAGCTTGGGGATCACCATCCAGCCCACCGCCACCGCCAGGACCGCTGCCAGCCCGTACATCCAGCCCGGCACGCGTTCGCGGTCGATGCGCACGTGCAGGATCGCCAGGTAGCCCAGCAGGGCCACCAGCGACCAGACCTCCTTGGGGTCCCAGCCCCAGTAGCGCCCCCACGAGGAGGCCGCCCACATGCTGCCGGTAATGATGCCCGCCGCCAGGGTGAGCGAGCCGAACTGCACGTACCAGTAGTGCATGCGGTCGATGGCCTCCGACAGTTGCTTGTTGCCGGGCGCCGCCGCCATGGCCACCATCTGCACGTGGGCCACCACCACCGCCAAAGCCAGCACGGCATAGGAAACCATGATGATCGGCACGTGGATCGACATCCAGTAGGTGTCCATCAGCACCGGGGCGATCGGCCGCACGTAGCTGTCCAGCGGCAGTACGTCGGCCAGCAGCAGCGCCAGCGCCCCCAGCCCCGAGGCGGTCAGCGGAATCAGCCGATGCCGCGTCACCAGCATCGACAGGATCGCGAACAGCCCCGTGCCCCAGCTCAGGAACAGCAGCGACTCGAACATGTTGGCCGCCGGGATGCGTCCGGCGATGTGCCAGCGCAGGTACAGTCCGTAGGTCAACACGCCGAAGCCGGCCGCCAGCGTCAGCGCCGAGAGCAGGTCGAACCAGCGCCGCCTGACCACCAGCGCCAGGGCCGCCAGTATCGCGCCGCCCACCATGATCTCCCACGCCGTTGTGAACGGATGCAGCCGGTTGAAGCGCAACTCGAGGGCGATCTGTTCGGGCGCCGGGTAGTACGCCGCCGGCAGCGCCCGCAGGGCGCTCTTGAGTTCGCCGGCCGCCTTGGCGAAGGCCGGCCCGTCGTCGGCCAGGTAGGCGGCCTTGAGGGCCTCCCACGCCTGGCGCACCTGCTCGGGCGCCTGCTGGTCCACCGGCTTCCAGCGCGCGTTGCGATCCTGCGGATCGGGGATCATCAGCAACCGCCGGCCGACGAAGGTGTCCTGGAGTGTCAGCAGCTTCTCGCGGATGGTCAGCGCCTTCTCCTGCAGGGCGTCCAGCCTCTTGGCGTCGCCGACCGCCATGGCCTCCTGCCAGACGCGCATCAGCGGGGCGTGCGAGGCGAGCTCCCCGAACGAGAAGACCTCCTTGCCTGCGGGCAGCTCGAGCGCCTTGCGCAGCTCGGCGTTGCCGATCGTGATCAGCGGCTCGTCGCGCCATTCCTCGGGGGCGCAGATCCAGGCCAGCACCACCAGCACCGGGTCGTGATCCCGGAAGAACAGCTCGCCGGTGACCTTCTCCACCGTCTCGCGGGCCACGGTGTCCAGCGGCGGCCAGCGCCCGTCGGCCTGCAGCGGCAGGTCGCGAACGGCGTCCAGGTCCACATGCGCCGGCAGCTTCGGCTCGGCCCGCAACGGCAGCGCCAGCAGCCCCAGCCCCACCGCGCCGACCAGCAGACGCGCCACCGGCAACGACGTCGTCGGCCTGGGCCGCGGCTTCGGCGTCTCCGCGGGGCCGGCCGCCTCGGCCGCCGCCAACAGCGCGCGACGTTTGCGCTGCTCGGAGGCGCGCGTGATCAACACCACGATCATGCCGCCCATCAGCGTGAAATAGCCCGCGAAGACCCAGTTCTGGCCCGGGTCGCGCGACACGCTCAGGTAGCTTATCCACCGGTCCCCCTGTCGCTTGTACGACGACTGAAACAGCTTGAATTCGCCGATCTGGCCGGGCTTGTTCATGCTGATGTGCAGTTCGCGGCTCTCGCCCGTTTCGGGGTCGGTGACCGTCAGGAAGCTTTCGAACGTCCGCGGCCTCTGCGTGCCGGGGTAGTAGCTCATGTGGAAGCGGTCGAGGCGCAGCTCTGCCCCCAGCGGCAGGCTCTTGTCGGAGTAGATCAGCGTGTAGCGCACCCCCTGGGCGGTGACCGTCTGCGCCGAGTACTTCTCGATCCAGGCCTCGTTGCTCTGTTCGCCGATGTCGACGCGCACGCGCACCATGGCGTGGCGCTGCTGGCGCGCCGGGGAAACCTCGCGCGCCACCCACTGTCCCACGGCACGCGGCAGCAATTGCCCGACAACCAGGTGTACACCCCGCCACGGCGCTTCGACTGTCTTGTTCAACGTGATCGGCCCGCTGGTGCTGATCCCGTCGTGCGTCTGGAAACGCACGTACAGCTTGCCGTCGGGCGCCAGCACAAACTCGATCGGCGCCAGCGGCTGCGTCTCGTTGCCCTTGACGAAGACTACCTCGACGTCCTTGAACTCGTTGCCGCCGTGCCCGAAGCCCGGAAACTTGGCGAACGCCACTCGCCGTTCGGTCTTGTCCTTGCCGCGGATCTCGAGCTCGATCGCCGGATTGATCGGCTGGCGTGAAGCGCTGGTGATCTTGCCGTCCGGTCCCACCTTGGCGTCGGGCAGGTACTGCAGCACCCGCAGCGCATAGCCGCTGTCACCCAGCGGCTGCTCGGCCCGCAGTGCCTGGGCCAGCGGCAGCTCGTATTCCTGCCCCGCCACGGTGACCTTCACGACGTCGTCGGTCACTTCGTCGTCGCCGCCGGGCGTCAGCAGCCGTTCGAGTTCCTGCTGGTCGCGGACCGACCTGAGGGCCATGTGCGCCGGGCCGATCTTGTCGGGCCGGTCCATGAACAGCCAGCCGCGGTCCTCACCCTCGGGCGTCGTCAGCGTGACCGAGACCGCCGGTCGGGCCCCCGGCGAATCGCCCTCCACCGCTTCCAGCACCAGCTCGCCGTCGGGCAGGTATTCCAGTACCGCGATGCGCAGCTTGCCCTTGACCAGCGTGGGCGGCTGCTCGAGCCTGGCCGCCTCGAACTTGCCGAAGATGCGGTTGTCCAGCTCGAGCGCCGTCTCGGCCCCATCCCGACTGTCGATCAGAATCAGCGCCTCGCGCTCGAGATCGCGGAACTGCGTGGTACTCTGCCCCTCCATCAGACCCACTTGCCCGTCGATACCGTAGACGTGCGTCACCCACGCGCCGACCAGAATCAGCAGCAGCGACAGGTGCGTGATGGCGAACCCCGCGTGCTTGCCCTTCAGCGGCAGACGCAGCAGCACCGACGCCAGCACGTTCAGCCCGAACAGCCCCAGCAGTCCCTGGAACCACCACGAGCGATAAAAAATCGTGCGGGCCTGCTCGGCGCCGCGGGCGGTCTCGAACACCGTTGCGCAGGCCATCGCGAACAGCATCAAGACCAGCAGTACCGCTGCGAACCACAACGACCCTGCGGCACGCAGGACGCCCCGTGTCCCCGTCGTACTCATGATCGCACGCTCCCGCCTCGGCTGCCGCCTGGCCGGCGGCATGCCCCTGGAACCCCCGCGCTCGCCACCGACGGAAAGCCTAGCCGTCCCCCGCGACCCGGTCCAGACGCCCGTCACCATCGACCACTCGGCCGACTCGCGTGGCAAGACCGGCGCCAGTATCGGCCGCCGGGGACCGCCCCCGCACGGCGCGCGTGGGGCTAACCGGCGGCGAACAACACCGCCGCGGGGCCGTCGCATCCGCCGGTCGTTCCGTTGGTCGCCCGCGGTCCGCCGCCGGCACGCTCCCCGGGCGGCCTGCGCGGTCCTGCGGGCGGCTGGCCGGTCCCCGGCACGACCAGCGCCGGCGCCGAGTGCCCGGCAGGCCGGTCCCCCCGGGCAGGATGCCGCGCGCCGGCCGCAGCGCTTATCGGACATTGCCGGCGGTGGCCCGTTGTCCCCGGCTCGACCACGGAATGTGGCCGAGGCGGCCGCGCCCGTTGTGTCGCGCGCCAATTCCCGCAGCAGCTGCGCGGGAATCACAAAAAGGCACCGCCCGGCGGCGCGGCCGACGATTCGCCTGGAAGGGGTTGACCCGCCAGACGAGACCTGTTACTGTGAACACAGTAACAGCGCTACCTGGCGAACTGCGTGAGTGTGATCACAATCACAATAACAATAACACGGACCCGCCGGCAACGGCCGCGCCAATAATGGAGCATCGGCATGTACACCGATCACGTCGTCGGTCGCCTCAGCACCTACCGTCGCATCCTGCTGGAACACAAGGCTGCCGGCAAAAACCGCGTCTTCTCGCACGAGCTGGCCGAGCTGGGCGGCTTCACCCCCGCGCAGGTCAGGCGCGACATCATGACCATCGGCTACAACGGCAGTCCTGCCCGCGGCTACGAGGTCGCCGGCCTCATCGAACGCATCGGACAGGTGCTCGACTGCCCCGGCGGCTCGTCCTTCGCCCTGGTGGGCGCCGGACACCTCGGCCAGGCCGTGTTGGCCTATTTCAACGGCCGCAACCCCTATCTCCGCATCGATGTCGCCTTCGACGCCGATCCTCAGAAAGTCGGGCAACGCTTTCACGGCATCCTGTGCCGCTCGATCGACGATATGGAAGAAGTAGTGCGGCAGCGCGACATACGCATGGCGATCATCGCCGTGCCGGCCCCCGTTGCCAACGAGATCGCCGGCCGGCTGGTGGCCGCCGGCGTCAACGCGCTGCTCAATTTCGCGCCCACGCGGCTGGCGGTCCCCGAGGGCGTGTACGTCGAAAACGTCGATATCACCGTGTCGCTGGAGCGGGTCGCCTTCCGCTCCCGCGTGAACGCCGCCGAGAGCCGCCGCTCGGCCCCGGCTGCCCACGACGAGGTAAGCATCGGCCATGCCTGAGAACGCCGCCCCCAACTGCCGGCCACCGCTCAGTCGCGCCGAGATACTGCACTGGCTGCTCGAAGACGACCCCCAGCGGCTGGATACGCTCTGGC
>CAZRSM010000210.1:0-8899 GCA_964602755.1 uncultured Planctomycetales bacterium | reverse complement strand
AGCCCAGGCGCTCGGCCGCCGCGAGGGCGGTATCGACGTCGTGCACCAGTTGAAACGGCACCACCGGAAAGCGGTAGGCCGCCAGCACTTCCAGCGCTTGCGGCTCGAGCAGATAGCCGTCGCCGGCGGCGTCGAGGATGGCCGCGACGCGCGCCCGGTCGACGTCGTCGAAGACCTCGATCTCGCTGACCTCGCGGCCCAGCCACTGGCGGTACCAGACGGCGTGCCACATGGCGTCGGTGGCCCACTCGGGCAGGACGTAGTGGGGCACGCCGTGGCGGCGCAGTATCTCGATACCCGGAGCCACGTCCTTGCCGCCCATGAACGAGCACAGCAGCGACTTGCCGCCGTCGCGATGCTCGCTCCAGATACGGCAGATGGCCTCCGCGATGGCGGTGATGTTGGTCATCGACTGCGGCGTCAGGATCACCAGCACCTGGCTGACCGCCTCGTCGTGCAGGACGGCCTGCAGGGCGGCGACGTAGCGGTCTTCGCGGGCGTCGCCGATGACGTCTATCGGATTCTTGATGTTCGCCGACGACGGCAGCGCACGGCGCAGCTTCCTGGTCGTCTCGTCCGACAGCCTGGCCAGTTTCAGCCCATGACTGATGGCGGCATCGGTGGCCATCACGCCCGGACCGCCGGCGTTGGTGATGATGGCGATGTTCTCGTCGCGCGGCAGCGGCTGATGGGCCAGCAGTTGGGCGGTGTTGAACATCTCCTCGATCGAGTCGCAACGGATGATGCCGGACTGCTCGAATACGCCGTCGCAAACCTCGGCGCTGGCCGCCAGCGCCCCCGTGTGCGACTGGGCGGCGGCGGCGCCGGCCGGCGTGCGGCCGCCCTTGATTGCCAGGATGGGCTTGGGGTTGTCGCGGTTGCCGGCGATCTCGCGGGCGGCCTGCATCAGCTCCCGACCGCGGGTGATTTCTTCGAGGTACATCAGGATGACCGAGGTCTGCGGATCGTCGGCCAGGAAACGCAGCAGGTCGATTTCGTTGATATCCGCCTTGTTGCCCAGGCTCACGAACTTGGAAAAGCCGATGTTCTTGTCGGCGGCGTAATCGAGAACGGCCGTGCACAGCGCCCCGCTCTGCGACAGAAAGGCGATGCGGCCGGCGGCCGGCATGGCCCGGGCGAAGCTGGCGTTGAGCATCACGTCGGGTTCGGTGTTGATCACGCCCAGGCAGTTGGGACCGATCAGCCGCAAGTGGCCTTCGCGGGCGATGTCCTTGATGCGCTGCTCGCGCCGCTGGCCCTTGGGGCCGATCTCGCGGAAGCCGGCCGAGATGATGATGGCGGCCTTGACGCCTTTCTCGACGCACTGCAGCAAGGCCCGATCGCACACCGCTCCGGGAAAGACCAGCACCGCCAGGTCGACCGGGTCGGGGATGTCCAGCACGTAGTCGTAGGCCCGTACGCCGGCTATGTGCTTCTTGCGCGGCGCCACCGGATAGACCACGCCGTTGAAGCGGCTGGAGAGCAGGTTGACGAAAATGTCGTGCGGAACCGTGCCCGGCGTGTTGGTCACGCCCAGGACGGCGACCGAAGTGGGGCGGAAGATCGCCTCCAGGCCGGTCAGGTTGCGTGTGGTGGTGGTCGTCGTAGTGCTGGGTGCTGGCATGGCATTCATCCCGGTCTGGCTCGCGGGGCCGCGCGGCCGGCTGCGGGGCCGCGGCGCCGGCCGGCGAGCTACTTGACGTATTGCTCTATGAACTCCGCCGCGCCGCCCACCGTATCGACGGCCAGGGCGGCGTCTTCGTCCATGTCGATGTCGAACTCCTGCTCGAAGGCCGCCACCAGCTCGACGCTCTGGACCGATTCGGCCCCCAGGTCGAAGACGAAGTTGTGTTCGGGTTTGATGGTCTGGGGATCGAGGCCCAGGACGCGGGCGGTCACCGCGATGACGCGGTCGAGGATCTGTTGGTCTGCCATGGGCGGTTCTCCATCTGCTGAGGGCGGCGACGCGCGGGCCGCCGCCGGTCGGTTGCTGGTTCCGGCCCCCTGCCCGAGCGGGGGGACCAAACGGCTCAACCGGCCGCCTGGCGCCGCCCGCGTCTGATCTGGGCGGTGCGCTGTTCGGCGGTCAGTTCGTATATGTGTCGCAGCAGGCGCTCGTCGGCCTCGGTCAGCTCGACCTTGCGGCGTGACATGGCGACGCGGGCCGTCTTGAGCAGTTGGTTCAGCCCGAAGCCCTTGGTCACGGCGCCGTTGAGGTACCACGCGAAGGGCGAAATGAACTTGGGCAGCGGGGCCCCGGTGGCCACCAGCACCGCCATGGTGCCCACGCACGCGCCGGTGTTGAGCAGCGTGCCGATACTGGTCTTGACGTGGTCGCCGATGAAGGCGCCCACCTTCGTCGAGCCGGTGTCGCAGGTCTGGCGGCCGTCGAGCGTGATGCTGACGGTGGTGTAGTCGTTCTTGAGGTCGCTGTTGGTGGTCAGGGCGCCGAGGTTGACCCACTCGCCGACGTAGGCGTGGCCCAGAAAGCCGTCGTGGTACTTGTTGGAATAGCCGTGGATGATGCTCTCCTCGACCTCGCCGCCCACGCGACACAGCGGGCCGATGCTGCAACCTTCACGCACCTTGGCGCCCAGCAGGATGGTGCCCGGACCGATGTAGCAGGGGCCTTCGATACGCGTGAAAGGGTGCACCTCGGCCCCGGCCTCGATCGTCACCGGCCCGTTGCGCGTGTCGATGCACACGAACGGGTGAATCTCGGCCTCCGGGCCGACGTAAAGACGCTCCGGCGGCCCGTAGACCACCGCCGAAGGGTGCAGCGCGCCTTCCACGCCGCTCTTGCCGGCGGCCGCGAAGTCCGCCGCGATCTCCTCCGGGTTGGCCAGCATCAGGTCCCAGATGTATTCAAACCAGCCTCCGGCGAAATCGGCCCGCGGCGCCCGCCCGGCGGCGTCGGCCAGGGCGGCGTAGTCGGTTATGCCGGCCAGGTCGGCGGCGGTGGTGCGCCAGACGGCCAGCGTGCCGCCGCGCCAGTAGGCCCGGCCGTCGGCCGGCAGACGCAGGTCGCCGGCCCGCACGCGGGCGTTGACGAAGAGCACTTCCTCGTCACGCCAGCTCGAGAGGTCGTTGATCGCCACCTGCGGATGGCGCCGGCCGACCACCTCGGCCAGGTAGTCGCGTACCAGCAGGCCGGCGACGGGCGTGCCGACGGCGCGTGAGAGCTTCTCGGCCTGCGTCGTGGCTCCGCACTTGAGCTCGAAAACGCCGCGGATCCAGGCCAGCGGGAGGAAGCGATCGAACTGGTCGTCTTCGAAGATCACCAGCTTCATCTACCGGTCTCCAGCCTTGCGGTCGCGGCGGCCGGCCGTCAGCGGATGGTCACGACGCCGCGGGGGTTGGCCCAGAAGCGTTGGCACACTTCGGCGGCACCGCCCACGGCGCGGTCCTGGGTAACGACCTCACCGAGCACGACCTTGAGGTTGCGGGATTGCCAATCGAGCACCATCGATGGCAGAAGTCTCTGCAATTGCTTGCGCAATGGGTTATTGTTCTGGAACAGGTAGCCGCCCAGCACCAGCAGTTCGGGGTCGTAGGCCGCGACGGCCATGGCGGCGCCCATCACCAGGTGCCGGCAGCAGCGGTCGAGCAGGGCCCGCAGCGGGTGCTGCTTGCCGGGCGGTCGGTGCTTGAAGGCGGCGATCACGAGGGCCTCGGGATGGCGCGTGCCGTGCTGGCGCAACACGGTCCGCAGGGCGGCCGGCAGGTCGCGGCGCGGCAGGCGCGCCAGGGCTTTGGCGATGGCCGGTCCCGAGGCGACCGCCTCGAGGCAGCCGCGGTTGCCGCAGGCGCAGCGTGGCCCGCCCGGCTCGACCACCACGTGGCCGAACTCGCCGGCCCGCTGGGTGGCCCCGGCCAGGGGGTTGCCGCGCTGGACGTAGCGGGCGCTGATGCCGCGACCGGCGTGATAGTAGACCAGACTGTTGGCGTTGCGGCCGGCGCCCATGAGGGCCTCGGCGGCGGCGTTCATGGCGGTCGACCCGCCCTGGACCAGTACTTCGCAGCCGAAGCGCCCGGCCAGCATCTCTCCCAGCGGCACGTCACGCCAGCCGAGCGAGGCGCAGGTGACCACCACGCCGTTTTCGTCGACCGGCCCGGCCACGCCGGCCCACAGGCCCAGCAGTCTGGTCACGGGCATATCAGCCCGCGAGAGTACGCCCCGCAGGTTGAGGTCGATCTGGTCGATGACGCGTTCGGGACGGCGGTCGCGGGGCAGGTGGGCGGAAACGTGTTCGAGCAGCGTGCCGTCGGCGGCCAGCAGGGCGCAGTGCAGCTCGTCGGCGGCGATGTCGACGCCGGCGAAGCAGCCGGCGGAGCGGTTGACCGCCAGCAGGATGGGGGGCCGGCCGCGCTGGCTGCCGGCCTGGCCGACGTTTTCGAGCCAGCCGGCCTTGAGCAGGCGTTTTACCGCCCCGTTGACGGTGGAGCGCTGGCGGCCGATGTGCTCGGCGAGCTTGTACTGGGGGGTGGCGCCGCGGCGCTGGATGACCTGGAGCACCGACCAGTCCACGGGTTGTATGCGAGCCGGAGCCATTTGCACGCTGTGCGAATCTATTCGCTGCTTATGATCGGCCATGTTATTCGGCCTCCCTGAGATTTTCAACACCGGAGGGGTAGATTTTTACGTAACTCGAATTAAACTGGACCGGTACCTCTGACCCATGGTCCCCGCGGGCGACCGGCCGCCCGGAGCGCTTCGTGTCGCCCAGGATACAAGGAGGCAGCGCCGATGGAAATCATCATCGCCGACGACTACCAGGCCATGAGCCGCATCGCCGCCGACATGATCGAGCGGCAATTGTTGCGCAAGCCCAGCAGTGTCCTGGGCCTGGCCACCGGCTCCACCCCGGTCGGGCTGTATCGGGAGCTGGTCCGCCGCCACCAGGAGGAGGGCCTCGATTTCTCCAAGGTGGTCACCTTCAACCTCGACGAATACCTCGACCTGCCGCCCTCGCATCCGCAGAGCTACCGCTACTTCATGGATCAGCACCTGTTCAACCACATCAACATCGACCCCCAGAACATCCACGTGCCCTACGGTCACGCCAGCGAGGTCGAAGAGTTCTGCCAGTGGTACGAGGACGAGATCAAGCGCGCCGGCGGCATCGACATCCAGATCCTGGGCATCGGGGCCGACGGGCACATCGCCTTCAACGAACCCGGATCGTCGCTCGGCTCGCGCACGCGGCTCAAGACGCTCACCAAGCAGACCATCGAGGACAACGCCCGCTTCTTCGACAACCTCGACGAGGTGCCGCGCTTCGCGATCACCATGGGCGTCGGCACCATCCTGGAGGCCAGGGAAATCATCATGCTGGCCAACGGGGCCAAGAAGGCCGACATCGTGGCCCAGGCGATCGAGGGGCCCATCACCGCCCAGGTCTCGGCCAGCGCCCTGCAGATGCACCGCCACGTGACTGTCATCGTCGATGCCGAGGCCGGCTCGAAGCTCAAGCGGGCCGACTACTATCGCTGGGTCTATGAAGAAAAGAAACGCCTGATCCCGCGCCTGGTCGGCAAGGTCACCTGATTCCGGCCGTCGCGGCGCGGCCGCCGGCGGATGTTTCAGGAGTCGGCCACCGGCGCCTGCGACACCTGGATGCCGTGGTCGGCGCGGGCCAGGTGCAGGTGCACGCGCCAGCGCGCGTCGTCCTGCTCGGGGAAATCGACCCGGTAGTGCACGCCGCGCGATTCGCAGCGGGCGGCGGCCGCCTTGGCGATGCACAGCGCGACGGTCAGCAGGTTCTGGGTCTCCCACTCCTGGGGGTGGTCGAAGACCTTGTCCATCACGTAGCGGCTCCAGAACTCGATGATCTCGATGGTCTCCTGGAGCCGGTCGGCCAGCCGTTCGATGGCCACGTTGCGCGACATCACGCTGCGCAGGCTGTGCAGCACGTCGGCCACGTCGAGCTGCGTGCGCGGCGACTTGGGCACCAGGTGCCCCAGCGCCGGCGGGTGCTCGATGCGGCCCACCTCGGCGGCCAGCGCCGCCGCGCTGCGGCCGGCCCGGCACCCGAAAACCAGCCCTTCCAGCAGCGAATTGCTGGCCAGACGGTTGGCGCCGTGCAGAAGCGTCGAGGCCACCTCGCCGCACGCCAGCAGCCCGGGCAGGTTGCTGCGGGCCTGGTCGTCGACCAGCACGCCGCCGACGGTGTAATGGGCGCTGGGCCGCACGGGGATCAGGTCTTTCTCCGGGTCGATGTCGAACTCACGGCACAGGCGATAGATGGTGGGGAAGCGCTGCGCGAACGTCCCGGGCGGCAGGTGGCGCACGTCGAGGTAGACGTTGGGCACGTTTTCGCGCTTCATCTCCTCGGAGATCGCCCGGCTGACGACGTCGCGCGGGGCCAGTTCGCCGCGCTCATCGTAGCGGTGCATGAAGCGCTGCCCGTCGCGGTGGACCAGGCGAGCGCCTTCGCCGCGGACGGCTTCGCTGATCAGGGCCCGCCCGGCCCCGGCCACGTACAGGCAGGTCGGGTGAAACTGCACGAACTCCATGTCGCGCAACTGCGCCCCGGCGCGGAAGGCCATCGCCAGGCCATCGCCGGTGACCACCGGCGGGTTGGTGCTTTCGCGGAAGACCCGCCCCGCGCCGCCGGGGGCCAGGATCGTGGCGGCGGCCCAGAACATCTGGAAGCGGTACTTGGGGTGATACGTCAGCACGCCGGCCACCCGGCCGTCGACGGTCAGCAGGTCGATCGAAAAGCACTGTTCGAACAACCGGATGCGCTCGTGGTTGCGGACGCGTTCGAGCAACACCCGCACCAGTTCGCGACCGGTGGCGTCGCCGTTCGCGTGCACCACGCGCGGTGCCGAGTGGGCCCCCTCGCGGCCGCAGGCCAGGTGACCGCCGACCTGGTCGAAGCGGGCGCCCCACTGCTGGAGCTGGCGGATGTGATCCGGCGCTTCGCGGACCACCTGCTCGACGATGGACGGATCGCTCAGGCCGGCGGCGACGGCCAGCGTATCGCGGATGTGGTTGTCGAAGCTGTCGCCGGCGTCGGTGACGGCGGCCACACCGCCCTGGGCGTAGTTGGTGGCCGAGTGCGCCGCGCGGTCCTTGGTGACGATCAGCACGTCGGCCTGCTCGGCGGCCTCGAGCGCGGCCCGCAGGCCGGCGATGCCGGAGCCGATCACGAGCACATCGGTAAACAGGTGGGGCAGGCGATGGGCGTCGAAGTCGGTGAGGTAACGCCGCGAGCCGATGGTTGCACTCATGGAAGACCTAACGTTTGAAACGCCGCACGCTCTGGTCGGTGACCAGCATGTGCATGGGCACGTCGCGCTCGTCGGCGGGGATCTCCGGGACCACCTGGTCCTCGAGCGCCAGCCCGCAGGCCACGCCGGCGAAGTCGCGATGACACAGGAAGCGGTCGTAGAAGCCCAGCCCGCGGCCCAGGCGGTTGCCGCGCACGTCGAACCCCAGGCCCGGCACGATCACCAGGTCGATGTCGGCAACCGGAAAGGGCAACCCCTCTACCGCTTCGGGGATGCCCTGTTGTCCGTGGTGTACGTCGCTGGTCAGCGAATTGATCTCGATCGGCAGCAGGCGTCGCTGTTCCCAGGCCACCTTGGGCGCCAGCACGCGCTTCATGTTGCTCCAGCAGTGCAGCGCTATCTGCGTGGTGTCGACCTCGTGCGGCATCGAGAGATAGATCATCACTACTTCCGCCCGCCGATACTCGGGCGTCTCGAACAGATGCTGACACGCCGTCGCGCTGCGCTGGCGCAACTGCTGGTCGGCTATGACCTCGAGCTTGCGGCGCAACTGCTCACGTAGCTCTTGCTTGGTCACGGTTTCCTCTCGGCCTGGTTCTTCTCGGCGGCCCGACGCCGCTGACGCAGCGCCCGCAAGCGCTCGGCCAGCCGCTTCTCCTCTCCTCGCTCTGTGGGATTGTAATACGTTCGCGCCACGGGAAGGTAGTCCTGCACGAGGAAACCGTCGGAAGTTTCGTGCGGCGAGCGGTAGCCCCGCCCGCGACCGAGCCGCGCGGCGCCGCGATAGCTGGCGTCGCGCAGGTGGTCGGGCACCGGCAGTATCGGACCAGCCCGCACGTCGGCCCGGGCGGCGCCGATGGCCTTCGTCACCGCGTTGGACTTGGGCGCGCAGGCGATGTAGACCACCGCCTGGGCCAGGGCGTATTCGCATTCGGGCAGGCCGACCAGCTCGGCCACCTGGGCCGCCGCCGCCGCCAGCACCAGCGCCTGCGGATCGGCGTTGCCGACGTCTTCGGACGCGCAGATGGCGATGCGCCGGGCGATGAAACGCGGGTCCTCGCCCCCTTCGAGCATGCGCGCCAGCCAGTAGAGCGCCGCATCGGGGTCGCTGCCGCGCATCGACTTGATCAGCGCCGAGGCCACGTCGTAGTGCGTGTCGCCGGTCCGATCGTACTGGATCATCGGCGTCTGCATCGACTCGGCGGCGACCGCCGCGGTCACGCACCGCTCGTCGTGCGCGAGCTGCGACAGCACGCACGTTTCCAGCGCGCTCAGCGCCTTGCGGGCGTCGCCGGCAGCGTGCTCGGCTATGTACTGCAGGGCGTCGGGATCGACGGTTATCGGATGTTGGCCGAGGCCACGCTCACGATCGGCCAGTGCCCGGCGGAGGATGACCAGCAGCTCGTCGGTGCTCAGGGGCTTGAATTCGAAGATGTTGCTGCGCGACAGCAGCGGCCCGGTGACAGTGTGAAAAGGATTCTCCGTCGTGGCGCCGATAAGTATCAGCAGACCCTGTTCGACGTCGGCCAGCAGCGAGTCCTGCTGGCTGCGCGAAAAACGGTGGATCTCGTCGAGGAAGAGCACCGTGCGCCGCCGCTCGGCCGCCAGCCGGGCGCGGGCCTGCTGACCGATCCGCCGCACGTCGCGCACGGATGCCTCGGCG
>CAZRSM010000209.1:0-16123 GCA_964602755.1 uncultured Planctomycetales bacterium | reverse complement strand
TGGTCGAGCTGTCCTCATTGGAGCCGGAGCCGGACTCATTCTATACTGTCGCGCGTGAACTTCGATACGCTCTCCATCCTGTTCGAACGGTTCGGCAGTGGCAGCTACAACCCCTATGTGGTGCTGGCCGAGCTGGTTCTTATCGGGCTGATGGTCAACTGGTGCGCCGGCGTGCTGCACGGCACGCGCGGCACGCGCCTGCTGCGCGGGCTGCTGGTGGTGCTGGTGGTGGCCACGCTGGTCATTCGGGTGCTGGCCGACCAGATGCACTGGACGCGCCTGGCCCTGCTGTACCAGTACTTCATCATCGGCATGGCCTTCGTGGCGCTGGTGGCCTTCCAGCCCGAGCTGCGCCGGGCGCTGATCCGCGCCGGCGACGTGCGCTTCCTGCGCCGCAAGCAGCCGGCCGAGAAGGTCATCGCGGCGATCGTCGAGGCCGCCGGCTACCTGTCGCGCAACAAGTTCGGGGCCCTGATCGCGATCCAGCGCGACGTCGGACTGGCCAACTGGGCCGAGAACGGCACGATGCTCAACGCGGAGTTGTCGGCCGATCTGCTCAAGAGCATCTTCTATCCCAACTCGGCCCTGCACGATCTGGGCGTGATCATCCGCGGCAATCGCATTCTGGCCGCCGGCTGCCAGTTCCCGGTGGCCGAGAGCGGCGAGGTCGATCCCGGACTGGGCAGCCGTCACCGGGCGGCGGTGGGGCTGTCGGCCGAGTCGGACGCCCTGGTGCTGGTCGTCTCGGAGGAGACCGGCACCATCTCGCTGGCCGAGGAGGGCAAGCTGACGCGCTTCCTGTCGCTCGACGACCTGGAAGAGGAGCTGGAGGCCCGGTTGGCTGGCGCACACTTCCTGCCTCAGAAGCGGCGCAAGCGGACGTTCTCGGACTTGTGGCGCGTGTTGCGCCGGCTGCTGGTGGTCGGGCCGCTGACGCTGGTGATCTGGTTCCTGGCCGACCAGGCCAGCCTGGTGGCCGCCGACGGAGTCGAGCTGGAGCTGGTGATCGAACACGACGAGACGCTGGTGATCGACGCCGAGGCCCCGCCCATCTTCCGCCTGGCGGTGCGCGGCCCGCGGCGCGAGATCGACGCCCTGCGGGCGGCCGCCGCCGAGCACCGGCTCAAGGGCCGCTGGACGTTGCCGGCCAGTCTGCTGCAACCAGATGTGCCGGTCACGCTGGAGGCCGAGCAGTTACGCCAGATCATCAGCAACCTGCCCGAGCTGCGCAAAGGCGGCATCTATGTCGACAACGTCACGCCCGAGCGCTACAGCTTTACGCCGCACCGCGTGGTGACCGTCGAGATGCCGGTGCACATCGTGGCCGGTCCGCTGCGGGTGGCGGTCAGCCGCATCATGCCCGATCGCGTGCTGGTGATGATGCGCGAGAACGACCTGCGCCAGATACCCGAGCCGCGCCGCTACGTGGAGGCCGACGTCAGCGACCGCATCGCCGGGGCCGTGCCGGGCCACGAGCTGTCGTTCCGGGCCGTGCCGTTGCGCATGCGCGTGGCAGGCATGTCGCTGCTGGGCCTGGATCCGGCCACGGTGGACGTCGAGCTGCACGTGATCGGCGAGACCGCCAACCGGCGCATCGAGGGCGTGCGCGTGCAACTGGTGGTCAGCCCGCAGCTCTGGCAGCGCTACGACATCGACATACTCGACGCCAACGAGTGGCTGCTTGAAATCGAGGTCCAGGGAGATAAAACGATCGTGGACGGCCTGCGTGCCCAGGACGTGCGGGCCTACGTCTCGCTGGGTGGCAAGCAGGCGGTCGTCAGCGACGAGTACCGCTCGATGAAGGTCGCGTTCGAATTGCCCGCCGGCGTACGCGTGGTCGGCCCGCCGCGCGAAGTACGCTTCCGGCTGCGGGCGCGCGAGGGAGTTGCTCCGTGAGCGCAGTGAATCACCGGCGACTCGCGGCGGAGATCATTTACGACGACGCGGACATCCTGGTGATCGCCAAGCCGCCGCGCGTGCTGCTGCGCAAGAGCGACGGCAAATGGCCGGCCGTGCGCGAGCTGCTCGTTCGCGACGGGCTGCTGGCGGCCGATGCGCCGCTCTACGTGGTGCAGAAACTGCACGAGCAGGCCTCGGGCGTGGTGGTTTACGCCCGCACGCCGGTGGCCCGGAAACATCTCGAACGCCAGTTCGCCGAGGGTCAGGCCCAGGTGACCTATCTGGCCCTGGTCAGCGGGCATGTCGAGGCCGACGGCCAGATCGATATCCCCCTGCGCTTCGACAAGCGGCTGGGCAAGCTGCAAGCCAGCGAGCACGGCGGCAAGCCGGCCTGCACGGTCTTCCGCGTGGTCGAGCACGTGGCCGGCAACACGCTGCTCGAGTGCCGCCCGTTGCGCGAGCGCAGCGACCAGTTGCGGGCCCACCTGGAGGCGCTCGGGCACCCCCTGACGGTCGATGCGCGTTTCGGCGGGGGCGTGGCCGTGATGCTGTCGAGCTACAAGCCTGATTATCGGCCCGGCCGTCGGCGGCCGGAGACGCCGCTGATCGAGCGGCTGACGCTGCACGCCGCCTCGTTGAGCTTCGTGCACCCCGCCAGCGGGCAGCGGATGGAGTTTTCGGTGGCGGCCCCCAAGGATTTGCGGGCCACGCTGACACAATTGCGTCGCCTTCGTTAAGCTGGAAGCCCGGTCGACCGGTGCCGCCAGCCGGCCGTTGGTGCTTGCCAGGCGCCAGCAGTCCGACGGCCCGTGTTGCCGATGAGAATAGTCAGCCAGATGGAACGCAAGCCCTCATCGCCGGACGCTCCGGGGCCGGTCGGCTCCGCCGCTGACGACGCGCCCGCCGCGCCGCCGGCGCCGCCTGCGCGTTCCGGGGGGCGGGCGGTTCCCGATGCGGCCAGTGCCGAGCTGCACCGCCAGCTGGCCGAGCTGGAAGCCCGCCAACTGGAAGCCCGCCAGGCCGAGGCGCGGATCGCCGAGCAGCAGCAGCGGCGGGCGTCCGCCGGCGGCGACGGCCCCGCAGACCCGGCGCAGCGCCTCGAGCACCTCGAGCGCATGCAGGCCGAGCTGGCCGAGCAGCAGGTCCGTCTGGCCGAGCAACGGGCGGCGTTGGCTCAGACCTGGGAGACGCTGCGTCGGCGGGAAGAGCTGGACGCCCAGCGCCGGGCCGAGGTACGGCGCCGGCTCGACGAGAACCTCGAGCTGATCCGCCAGCGCAAGGACGAGTTTCTCGAAAAGGTGCGCGTGGCGCGGGCCGAGCTGCGCCAGCAGCGCGGCGTGCTCGAGCGCCAGCGCCGCGAACTCCAGCAGCAGCGCTCGGAGCTGCGCCGAAAGCAGGAGGCCGTCGGCGACCAGGCGGCCCGGCTCGACGAACAGGCCCGCGAGGTCGAGGCACGGGCCGCGGCCCTGCAGCAGCAGCGGGTACAGCTCGAACGCCGTCAGGCCGAGCTGGAGCAGCGGGCGGCGCGCGTGGAGCAGCGCCGACGGCGACTCGATCAACTACGCCGGCAGATCGCGACGCGTACCGGCCGGCTGCGCGACAGCGAGGGCCGGCTCGCACAGCGCGAACGCTCGCTCGAGCAGCAGGCCAGGCAGCTTGCCGAACAGCAGGCCGCTTTGCAGGCCCTGGAGCGCGACCTGGCTGCGCGGAAAAAGGAGCTGGAAGAGCGCCGGGCCGAATTGCAGCGACAACGCGACGAGATCCAGCCGCGGCTGGACGAGTTGGCGGCGCGCGAGGGTCGGCTGACCGAGATCGAAAACCAACTGCACGAACGTGCCGGGCAGCTCGCCTTGCAGGAACACGAGCTGGTCGTGCGTCGCCAGGAAGTCGAGCAGCAGGCCTACGACCTGCAGTGCGAGCGCGACCAGCTCCAGCAGCGCTGCGAAGAACTCGACCAGCAACAGGCGGCGCTGACCGGGCAGCGGCGGGATATCGAGCAGCAGCGCCACTCGCTCGAGCAGCAGCGGGCCGAGCTGGCCAGCGAACAGGCAGAACTCACGCAGCGGGCGGCCGAGATCGAGCAGCACGAGTTGTCATTGCAGGCCCGCGACGAGCAGCTCGAGCAGAACCGCCGGGCCTTGGCCGAGCAGATGGCCCAGCAACGCCGCGCGGCGCGCGAGCTGCAGCAGCGGGCGGCCCGAATAGAACAGCAGGAGGCCGAGCTGGACCGCCGGCTGGCCGACGTGGACCGGCAGCGACAGGCCATCGAGCAGGCCCGCGAAGAGCTGGTCGCCAGGGAGCAGGCCGTGGCGCGGCGCGCCCGGGAACTGGACGAGCAGCGCGACGTGCTGGCCGAGATCGAGCTGGAGCTGAGCCGGGCGCGCGACGAACTGGAGCAGACGCGCCAGGAGCTCGACCGGCGCGGGCGCACCATCGCGCTCGAACAGGCCGAGCTGCAGCGCCGCCGCGAGGAGCTGGAAAGCGGCGAGGCCGACCTGGCGCGCCGCCGCGACCAGTTGGAGGAGGAAGCCCGCGAAATCGAGAGCCAGCGGCAACAGGCCGAGCAACGTCGGGCCGAGGTCGACGAGCTGTACCGGCAGGCGATCGAGTCGAAGCAGCGGGCCGTCGAGCGCGAGAAGCAGGTGGCGGCTCTGCAGGAGCAGTTGGAAGCGCGCGAGGCGCAGTTGCGCCAGGATACGCTCGAAGCCGAGGTGACGCGCGATGCGCTGCGCCAGCAGTCGGCCCTGCTCGAAGAGCAACGCGAAGAGCTGCGCCAGCTCCAGGAAGAAGTCGAGCAGCGCCTGGCGGCGGCCAGCGCGACCGCCGAGCCGGCAGTGGCTCCCGAGGCGGCGCCGGCCGCCGTGCCCGTGGCAGCTCGGCCGGCCGGCTGGTTCACGTTGCTGGCCGCGGCGGCCGTGGCCCTGGCACTGGGTGGCTGGTGGTACCACAGCCATCCGCCGACCTACCGCTGCACAGCCGAACTGCGGATCGACAGCCCGCGTCCCGAGGCCCCGGCCCAGCATGCCGCCTGGCTGGCGGGGGTCGCGCTCGAAGGCTACTGGCAGCCGCCGCCGGCGCATGAGGCCTGGGTGGCGGCGCTCGACCAGGGACGCGTGCGGACGGAGGTCGGCCCTGACGGGGTGGTGAAAGTGACGCTGCTGTGGCAGTCGCCGGATGCCGGTCGGCGATTGCTCGACGCTGCGCTGCACGCCTACGCGGGCTACGTGGCGGACCTGCCGGCCGAGCTCCTCGTCGACCGGGGCCGCCTGGCCTGGCAGCAGCGGGTGGAGCTGTTGCAGGACGAACTGGCGCGTCGGCAGACGCGGCTCGAACAACTGCGGACGCGGCTCGAACAGACTCCCGGCGGCCAGCAGCGCCAGCAGGCCCAGGCGCTCTTCGAGGCGTCCCTGGCGGAATTCGAGCAGTTGGTGGCGCAGTCGGGCCGGTTGCGGCAGCAGTTGGCGGCCGCCGGAGGGCGGCAGCCGGCGCACGCCGTGGTCACGCCCGAGGAGTATCAGCGGGCCCTGGCCGGCGACCCGGTCTATCAGGAAGACCTCAAGGAGTTCGCGCTGGAGGCCCGCGAGTATCGCTATGCCGTGGCCACCGCCATGGTGCTGCTCAACGATCCGCTGGAGGAGTTGCGCGAGGCGGTGCGCGGCTTTCTGCAAACGGCCGGCGAGCAGCGCGACTTGCAGTCGGCCCCGCCGGTGCGGGCGGCGCTCGAGCAGTGCCTGGCGGAGCTGAGCGATTTCGAGGCGGTATTGTCGGAGTTTGCGCTCTCCTGGCAGAAACTGCGGGAGCAGTTCGAACGCATCGACCCGGCCCAGGACGTGGTCAAGATGGTCGAGCAGCACAACCGCATCATCGAGGCCGCCGGTCGCCTGGCCGCCGAGGCCCAGCGCGTCAGCAAGGTACTGGCCGAGCACATCGAGGGGCTGGCGCTGGCGGGCGAGGGCACCCGCACGCTGGTGGTCGCCAGCGTGCTCAAGGGCGAGTTGGCCCGGCTCAGCGGACGCGTGGCGCCGCTGGTGCAGGCGGCACGCGAGATCGACCCGGCGGTCAACTTCAAGATCGACGCGCACGACCGACAGTTGCGCGGCTTGCGGACCCGCATGAAAGAACGCCAGCAGCGCGTCCGCGAAATCCTGCAGGCCCAGGCCGACGAGGCCGCTCGGCAGGAGCACCAGGCCAGGCTCGAAAAACTGCGCCGCCAGGCCGACGATCTGGAACAGCGCCGTCAGACGCTGCTGGCGACACTGGTCGAGCACCTGCAGCGCATCCAGCAGCTCGATACGAAGTCTGAGCAAGTGCGCACGGCCGCCGTCGAGCTGGAGGCCGAGCAGTCGGCGGTGACAGAACTGCGACAGCGACTCGCGAAGCTGCTGGCTGCCGAGCCGCCGGTGTCGCACGAGAAGGTGCAGGCACAGCCGGCGACGGCCGAATTGGTCTCCGGCCAGCATCGCGGCCGGGACGCCGTCGTGGCCGGCGCGGGTGGCTGGCTGGCGACGGTGGTGCTGCTGTCACTGGCCTCGCTGGCCGCCCGTCCACGCGGCGGCGGCGCAGACACCGAGCCGAGGCGCTGAGGCACGAAGCCAGCCGGCCAGCCGGGCGACCGGACGGCTGACAGAGGAACCGTGGCGGATCGGCAGCGGTGTTCGCGGCCTGGTCGCCGGCCCTATTCTTCTTCCTCTTCTTCCTTCTTGGCGGCGGCGACGATCTGCTGCTGCACGTTGGGCGGCACGACGTCGTAGCGCTCGAACTCCATCGTGTAGCTGCCCTGCCCGCCGGTGACGCTCTTGAGCTGCGAGGCGTAGTTGGCCACCTCGGCCAGCGGCACCGAGGCGCGGATGAGCACCTGACCGCCGGGCAGCATGTCCTGGCCGAGGATCTGGCCGCGCTTGCCGGCCAGGTCGCGGGTGATGTCGCCCATGAACTCGGTGGGCGCGGTCACCTCCATCTTGACGATCGGCTCGAGCAGGATGGGCTTGCACTGCATGAAGGCCTTCTTGAAGACCTGTCGCCCGGCGATCTGGAAGGCGATGTCCTTGCTGTCGACGGGGTGAGTCTTGCCGTCGACCAGGTAGACCTTGACGTCGACCACCGGGTAGCCGGCCAGCACGCCGCGCTTCATCTGATCGCGGATGCCTTTGTCGACGCTGGGCCGGAAGGCCTGGTCGATGGCGCCGCCGAAGATCTTGTCGATGAACTCGTAGCCCGCGCCGCGCTCGTTGGGTTCGAGGTCGATGAAGACGCGGGCGAACTGTCCGGCGCCGCCGGTCTGCTTCTTGTGGGTGTACTCGACGTACTTGGCCGAGCCGGAGATGGTCTCGCGGTAGGGGATCTTGGGCGGCTTGGTGTCCACTTCGAGCTTGAAGTAGCGTTTCATCTTCGAGCGGATCACCGTCAGGTGCAGATCGCCCAGCCCCTGCATGACCAGCTCGTTGGTCTCGGGGTCGCGCTCGTAGCGGAAGCAGGGATCCTCTTCGGCGAAGCGCTGCAAGGCACCGCTGATCTTCTCGACGTCGCCGCGGGCCTTGGGTTCGATGGCCAGGGCGTACATGGGGGTCGGGAAGCGCGGCATCTCGATCTGGCCGTCCGAGGCCTTGTCGAAGACCACGTCGCCGATGTGCATGTCGAGCTTGGCGAAGGCCACGATGTCGCCGGCGCCGGCCTGCTCGACTTCGCCGTGCCGGTCGCCACAGAGCTTGAGGATATGGCCGGTGCGCTGGCCCTTGCGGGCGCCGCTGACGAAGACCTGGCCATCGCCGCCGATCTGCCCCTGGTGGACCCGCACCAGCGAGTACTTGATGTTGGAGCGCGGGTCGGTGGTGATCTTGACCACCTGGGCCACGAAGTCGCCCTCGGGCCTGGGCTCGAGCGCGATCTCCCGGGCCTGTTCGCCTTCGCCGACCTCGAGGACGCGCCGCTTGCCGGCGGCCGGCGAGGGGGCGAACAGCACCAGGGCATCCAGCAACTCGTTGATGCCGATTTCGCCGCGGGCGTTGGTGAACAGGATCGGGATGACGTGGCCGCTGGCCACGGCCTTCATGATGGCCGGCTTGAGCTGCTCGGGCGCCACGCTGCCGGTCTCCATGTAGGCTTCCATCAGCTCGTCGTCGGTCTCGACGATGGCGTCGATCAGCTCGGTATGGCACTGGGCCACGTCGAGCACGTCGGCGCTGCCCTCCTCGGCGGCCAGCACATCGATCACCTTCTTGCCACCCTCGGCCGGCAGGTTGATGGGGTGACAGGCGTTGCCGAAAGTTTCGCGCACCGACGTGATGATGTCTTCGAGATTGGCGTTGTCGGCGTCGATGCGGTTGATCACCACCATGCGGGCCAGACCGTAGTCCTTGGCGATGTTGAACATGCGCCTGGTGTTGACGCTGACGCCGGCGGCGGCCGAGACGACCACCACGGCGGTCTCGACGCCGGCCAGGGCGGCGATGGCGGTGCCGCAATAGTCAGGCGTGCCGGGGGTATCGAAAGCGTTTATCAGGGTGCCCTTGTGCTCGACATGAAAGAAGGTGGAATCGAGGCTCTGCTTGCGCTCCTTCGACTCCTCGTCGTAATCGAGCATGCTGGTGCCGTCGTCGACGCTGCCCAGCCGGTTGGTCACGCCGGCCTTGTGCAGGATGGCCTCGCACAGCGAGGTCATGCCGGCCCCCGAATGTCCCACGAACGCGACGTTACGAATGGCGTCAACTTCTCTAGCGGCCATGCACGGGCCTCCTCGGTCTTGTCGGTTGTCAGCCTGCGGTGTGCACGAAGACTCGGCAGTATAACCGCCTGGTCGGCACTGCCAAGCCCGCGCGGCGCTGGGGCGGCCGACAGTTGGCCGCCGCGGTGCGCCGAAGTCGGCCAGCCTCCAGATCGGGTCCGTACGCTGCCGCGGGTGGTTGCGGGCCGCTCCGTCGCCGTTCGGGCTCGACAGCCCGAACGGAAACCGGCCCTGGCGACGTTGCGGCAATAGCGTTGGTGGCGGTGTGGAAATAGCTTGAACGCGGTCGGCCGGGGGGGTAGGATGAATAATCATGCCACGACGGCGGCACCGTGTCGCCGTGTGGTTATCGGACGTTTGCCGATGGCCCGCGCCACTCTCGTCGGGCCGACGGCAGCAGTCCAGCCCCAGGCTACGGTCTTCCGCAGCGGGCTGCGGCTCTTTTGGCGCCAAGACTGCGGGGCGCCGAGCACCACCGAGCCGGCGCCGGCGGCCGGCAGCGGGGCGGCAGCTCTCGTCAGGACAGGAGGAAAGGAGTCACCATGAAACACACTCTCGTGCTTGTGGCAATTCTGGCAACGGCCACTGCTGCGCTGGCGATCGACAACCCCCACGTGGCCGGCGAAATGCAGGGCTGGGATCCGGCCGCCAACCCGATGGTGGAGACGTTCCCCGGCAGCGGCATCTACGAGATCACGTTTACCTGGCTCGATCCCGGCGGCCGCTACGAATTCAAGATCACCGACGGCACCTGGACCAACTCGATCCCCTCATCGAACAGCTGGCTCTATGCCGATCCCAACGGCACCATCACCATCACCTACGACTCGAATCTCTACGATGACGGCTGGTCGCCGACTTACGACCGCATCGGCCTGAGCACCGATCCCGGCAGCTGGACGGCCGCCGGCAGCTTCCAGGGCTGGAACAACGCCGATCCGAACTCGGCCATGGTGCCCATGGGCGACGGGCTGTACGTGCTGGAACTGACCGGTCTCGATCCGCTGTGCTATCTGTGGAAGCCGGTGGTGACGGGCACGTGGGACTCGATCAGTTGGGACGGGCGCAGCATCAACACCGCCAACATGGAGTTCTGCCCCGACCTCGCGTCGGATACGGTCCAGTTGTGGGTGGATGCCTACACCGGCACCGTGCGGGTGGACGTCATCCACGCCTGCCCGGGTGATCTCAACGACGACGGCGTGATCGACCTGGCCGACCTGAGCCTGATGCTGGCCAATTACGGCGTGACCGAGGGCGCGCTGTACGTCGATGGCGACCTCGACGGTGACGGCGACGTGGACCTGGCCGACCTGAGCCTGTTGCTGGCCGTCTATGGCACGCAATGTGCCCGCTGATCGAGCGTATTTTCTGCAGACGCATACAGGAGGAGTGAAGATGAAGAAACTGGCGATCATCGTTGCAACACTGGGCCTGGTCGCCGCGGCCAGCGCCCAGGTGGACTGGTACGCCCGCGGCGGGTTCAACGGCTGGGGCCTCGACAATCCCCTCACCTGGCAGGGTGGCGACTATTACACCACCACGCTGAGCGGGCTGACCCCCGGTGACGCGTTCGAGTACAAGATCGCGCTGGCCGACTGGTCGCTCTCGGCGCCCGGAAGCAACGGCAAGGTCATGGTCGACGCCAACGGCGAGATCAACTTCCACTTCTGGGACAACGAGACCTGGAGCGACGGCTGGGAGCCCTCGGCCAAGCGGCGCGTGGGCTACGACGACCCCGGCATGTTCGCCTGGGAGGTCATCGGCTCGATGACCGGCTGGGCCAGCGGCATCCTGATGACCGACATGGGCAACGGCCTGTGGTCGGTCGACATCACCCTCAATGCCGGCACCTACGAGTGGAAGTTCCGCAAGGAAGGTGACTGGGGCATCAGCATCGGCGACGACTTCGGCAACGCCGCCGCCAACAACGTGCTCACGGTCGCCAACGACGGCGAGATCTACCGCTTCGAGCTGGATCTGCCCAACGGCCGCTGGCGCACCACGCTGATCCCCGAGCCGGCCTCGCTGGCGCTGCTGGCGCTGGGCGGGCTGCTCGCGGTGCGGCGGCGCTAGCCACGAGCACGGATCAGGCCGCGATCCGCTGGCCGGATCGGGCCGCGTCACGCATTGACACGGCGTCGGGCCGCTGCGCCCGGCGCTGTTTTTTTGCGCCCCAGCGGCTGATCTGGGGACCATGCGTCTGGCGCTCAATGCCTGGACATTCGCGTGGCACAGCGGGTCACGGGCGCCGCCGGCGGAATGATATTATACTCCACAAAAAACTCTTGACGCGAGAGGCGGGCTCTGGGTAGAAGGTATCCCGAGGCCCGGTCCGGCCCCCGTACCGCCGGGAATGGTGCGTGAAAGTCGGGAAAAAGCGCAATCGGCAAAGTACACAACAGCAGGAGTATCCGGTCTTGGGATAGCTCCTGCGTCGGCGAACTGGAGGTCGAAGGGCGTGCGCGGCTCGACGTGGCCGCAGACATCGCACTGAGTACCCCGAACCTGATTGCGGTTGCCGTGTTGGCCAGCGGTAGCTGCTTGCGAGTGGCAAGCTCGATTACGCATGACATTGAGCAACGACGTGCGCCGGAAGCCGGCGTGGCGCCTGCTCACAACGGAGGCAACGCTATGAGCACAGAGTCCGTCCTGGCCTTCGTCGGGGGGCCGGTGGAGCCTCGCAGCATCTTCGAAGCGTGGCGGGAGATACTATTCGCGGCCGTCATGTCAGTGGTGGGTGGCATGGTGCTGTGCTGGGCGCTGCGCCGTGCCGTGCTTTCGGACGAAGCGGAAACGGGCCCGGCCGCTGACGAAGTCGGCGAGGGCCGCGGTGAGCGGTCGGCCAACCGCGAGCCAGGCCGCCCGGGCGCCGACAATGGCCCTTAGACGGCGTCGCGCGCGAGGCGGGCCGCGTCACGCATTGACACGGCGTCGGGCCAGTGCGCCCGGCGCTGTTTTTTTGCGCCCCAGCGGCTAATCTGGGGACCATGCGTCTGGCGCTCAATGCCTGGACATTCGCGGCCGACACGCCACTACCGGCCCGCCTGGCGGCCACCGCCGCCGCCGGCTTCGACGGCATCGAGCTGACCGTCGACGCCGACGGGCCGCTGACGTCGGACTGCGCGCCGGCCCGGCTGCGCGAGATCGCCGCGCAGGCCGAGGCTCTGGGCCTGGAAATCGTCGCCCTGGCCAGCGGCCTGTTCTGGCAGACGAATTACGCCGCGCCCAAGCCGCAGCGCCGCCAGCAGGCCCTGGCGCTGACGCGCCGGCTGCTGGAGATGGCGGCCGAGCTGGGAGCCGGGGCGGTGCTGGTGATACCGGCGGTGGTCGGTCGCTGGGACCAGCAGCGGCCCACGACGGGATATGCCGACGCGCTCTACCGCGTGCTGGATGCCCTGCTCGAGCTGCGCCACGACGCCGAGCGCCTGGGCGTGGACCTGGCGCTCGAGAACGTGTGGAACCGTTTTCTGCTCTCGCCGCTGGAGCTGGCCGAGCTGATCGACCGCGTCAATTCGCCGCGTGTGGGCTGCTATCTGGACGTGGGCAACGTCATGCCGCTGGGCTATCCCGAGGACTGGATCGCGACGCTCGGCGGCCGCGTCCGCCGCGTGCACGTCAAAGACTATTGTCTGGTGCGGCCCGGGCCGGCGGGTTTCTGCCCACTGGGCGAGGGCAGCGTGAACTGGCCAGCGGTGGTATCGGCCCTGACGCGCGTCGGCTACGACGGGCCGCTGACCTACGAAGGCCCCGGCGAACCGCAGGAAATCATTACGCGCATGCGCCGCATCCTCAGCGCAGCCGACCGGGAGAACGCCCCATGAGCACCCGACTCGATCGTTACACCGGCCAGGTGGCCGTCGCCGACGGCGGCTGGTCCACGCAGTTGCAGCAGCGCGGCGTGCCGACCGACGCCCCGGCCGAGCTGGCCAATCTGACGCACCCGCAGGTGGTTGTCGAGCTGGCCCGCGAGTACCTGGCCGCCGGCGCGCAGTTTGTCACCACCAACACGTTCGCGGCCAACGCCCTGGCCTTCGAGCGTCATCAGGCCCAGGTCGACCTGGCGGAAGTCAACCGCCGCGGGGCCGAACTGGCCCGCCAGGCGGTGGGCGACTCGCAGGCGCTGGTGGCCGGTTCGATCGGGCCGTCGGGCCGCATTCTGGCGATCAACGAGGTCAGCCAGGAGCACCTGGCGGCGGTCTTTGCCGACCAGGCCCGCGCGCTGGCCGCCGGCGGAGCCGACCTGATCGTGCTGGAGACGTTCTCCGAACTCAAAGAGATCCTGGTGGCGCTGGCGGCGGTGCGCGAGGCCACCGAGCTGCCGATCGTCGCCAGCATGTCGTTCGACGCCGGCCCGCAGCGCACCCGTACCATGATGGGGGCCCGGGCCGAGGAGTGTGCCGAAGCGCTCACCGAGGCCGGCGCCGACGCGGTAGGCTGCAACTGCGGTACCGGCATAAGTGCGATTCTGCCGGCGGTGGTGGCCCTGCGGGCACACACCGAGCTGCCGCTGTGGGTCAAGCCCAACGCCGGCCTGCCCGAGCTGGTCGACGGCCGGGCGGTCTACCGCCAGAGCCCGGAGGACTTCTGCCAGCACGTGTCGACGCTGATCGACGCCGGCGCGAACATCCTGGGCGGCTGCTGCGGCACGGGGCCGGAGCACATCAAACGCCTGGCGGCCTTGGTGGCCAGCAGTCGCCGCCGGCGCCGGTAAGCGCCCACCCGACCGGCGCTATGCCGGCAGATCGGCGACCAGCGCCGCAGCGGCGCGGCGTACCTCCGCCGGATGGGCGCTGCCGCAGGTGGCGTAGAGCTCCAGCGGTCTGTCGATCGCCGGCGTGGCGGGGTCTGGGACGCTGCGCAACTGGTCGGCGACCGCGTGGTGCGCCTGACGCAGCGGCCGGCCGGCCCGGACGTGGCGTTCCATCTCCAGCGTCGCCCCGATATGTCCGAGGCGCGCCGCCGCCGTCAGGCGCTTCCGGTCGAAATCCGCCGCTTGCAGGAACGCATCGACGAGCCCGGTGAGCTGCAGAATCGTCTCGGCGGCGCGGCGCAGCGGCGGCTTGACGCACTGCAGGTCGCGGTTGTAGCCGCTGGGCAGCCCTTTGAGCAGCGTCAACAGTTCGAACTGCGCTGCCACGACGCTCGCGGCCTCGCCGCGCAGCAGCTCGAGCGCATCGGGGTTGCGCTTGTTGGGCATCATCGACGAACCGGTCGCGAAACCATCCGGAACCTTCAGCCACGCCAGCGGGGTCTGGGCGAAGACGATCAGGTCGGTCGCCAGCGACTGATCGTGCAGTGCCACCTGTGCGGCCAGGCCGACGAATTCGAGGCACTCGTCGCGGGCCGACGTGCTGTACAGGGCGTTGGGCGAGGGTTCTTCAAAACCCAGCTCGCGCGCCTGGATGTGCCGGTCGATCGGAATCGACGAGCCGGCCACCGCCGCCGAGCCCAGCGGGCACCAGCGCCGCCATTGCGAAAGCTCGAAGCCGAGCCTATCGAGCAGCCGGCGCCAGGCGAGGCCATAACGCAGCAACCAGAATCCTGCGCTGCCCGGGGCGGCGAACTGCTGGTGCGTGTGCAGCGGAAAGACCAGCTCGGCCCACTGCGCGGCCCGCTCGGCGGTTGTGCGGATCAGGCCGGAGAGCCGCTCGGCCAGCCGCTGGCCCGCGTCGATGACATACAGCAGCAGCAACGTGGCGATCTGGTCGTTGCGCGAGCGTGCGGTGTGGATCCTGGCGCCGGCGGAGCCGGCCCGGGCGGTCAGCTCGTTCTCGATCCAGGTGTGCAGGTCCTCGGCGTCGGATTCGGGCGGCGGCGAGCCGGCGAATTCGCGCTCCAGGTCGTCGAGCGCGCCAAGCAGCCGGGCCTTCTCGACGGCCGAGAGGATCCCGGCCGCCGAGAGGGCCTCGGCGTGCGCGCGTTGCAGGCGCAGCTCATGGGGCAGCAGGAACCAGTCCTGCCGCAGGCAATCGTTGAGGACCGCAAACGTCGGGTGCAGCGTGGTCCTTTGTCTCCACAGCGATGACATGTTCCTCTCCGGAGAACGGTTTGCCGATGTTGGCCGCCCAGGTGAGGTTGATAAAGCCGGCCGCGTCGGCGTGGGCGAAATCGCTGGCGTCGAAGGTGGCCCGCGCGCGCGTGAAGATCGACGCGCCGTTGGCAATGCACACCACGTGCGGCAGCGGTTCGAGCTGCACGGTCACGGTCCCGCAGAGCTGGCTCAGCAGCGTATCGGCGGCAGCCTCGATCAGTACGCGCTGGTCGGTGAAGTACTCGCCGCGATAGAGCGTCGCTGCCCACTGGCGCCCCAGCTCGCAATACCAGTCGTAGGTCGGCTTGTTGAAGCAGGTGCGCGCCAGGCTGTCAACCGCCAGGTGCAGCAGCTTGGCCGCGGGATTGATGTAGATGCCGCGCGACTTGATCCCCGTAAAGCGGTTCTCGATGATCAGGTCCCAGGCCCACGGCGCGTGGCGATAGAGCCGGTTGAGCCGTTCGAAAAGCTCCATCAGTGCCAGCGACCGGCCGTTGAGGGCGGTCGGAATGCCGCGCTGGAACTGCAGCCTGACCGTTTTGGGCGCCGCGGCGTAGCTGCCGCCGGCGTAGAACTGGCTCTCGACGTTGGCCAGCACGTCGGCCACGTTCAACTCGGCCGCCGGGTCTTCCAGCGGCCCGCCCTCGACGCTGAGGTGCCAGAGGTTCTCGTCGAGGCTGTAGTCTTTGGCCACGGCGTAGTCGTCCTCGAAGCCCTTGTCCTGCAGATAGCGAATCAGGTCGGCCCGGCCGGTGAAGTCCCACAGCTTCCACGGGGCCACGATCGGCAGGTCGGGCGCCAGCGACTTGTACGCGAACTCGAACCGCACCTGGTCGTTGCCCTTGCCCGTCGCCCCGTGACCCAGGGCCGCGTCCCCAACCTGGCGAGCCAGTTTGACCTGCTCGGCGGCGATGAAGGGCCTCGCCAGGGCCGTACCCAGCCGATAGTTGCCTTCGTAGGTGGCGGCCAGGCCGATGGCGTACGGTACCACGCTCGCGAACATGGCCGGTCGGGCGTCCTTGACGACGGCACTGGCGGCGCCGTATCGCAGCGCCTTCTGGCAGGCCGCCGCGTAGTCTTCGCTTTGGCCCACGTTCACCAGCACGGCATGTACCGTGTACCCCCGGTCGATGAGCCAGGGCACGATGGCGGACGTATCCAGCCCGCCGGAGTACGCCAGGACACAACTCTTACCGTTCACGTTTTTCTCCAAACCAGGTTTCCAGACGCCGCAGGACCACGACCTGCGTTTTTTCCGATTTCGTGGCGATGAAGATCGTGTCGTCACCGGCCAGCGTGGCGACGATCGCCGGCTCCCGCTGTTGGTCAAGCCAGACGGCCACCGGCTGCGCGGCCCCGACCCGCGTCCGCAAGACGACCAGGTTGGGCCCGCACGGCAGGAATCCGATCACAGCAGCGCGAAAGTCGGGCTCCTGTTGCGCAACATCTTGTCTGCCAATGACATATAT